>JAEWBD010000020.1 GCA_023391315.1 Bacteroidota bacterium
GGTTGATAACTGCGCGCCATTTTAGCAATGCGGGCCATATCAATATCCTGGTCATACACAATGCCACGCTGCCATTCAACACTCTTATCCACGGTTGACAACGGCCTTACCCAGCCGCCATCAAGCCAGAGCACATCCACCTTACCGTAGCCGGTCATGAGTTCCTCGATTTGATTATAGGTATAGTCTTTAAAAGCCTTCCATCTGTCAGGATATTTTGCGGGATCATAATTCACATTCCTGTCTTTTGGTGGAAAATAAGGCCACCAGTAATCCGGCGAATGCCAGTCGGGTTTGGAAAAATAAGCGCCCGTTAAGAAACCATCTTTGCGAAATGCGTCAAAAATTTCCCTGGTTACATTAGCCCTGGCGTTTGATGAAAAAGGAGTTTTGGGTGATGTAATCTTATAATCGGTTTGCCTGGTATCAAACATGCAAAAACCATCATGGTGCTTGGTGGTAAATATAACATACTTCATGCCCGCCTCTTTTGCCGCGGCGGCCCATTTATCAGGATTGAAATTTACCGGGTTGAAGGTGGTTTGCAGGTTTTCATAAGCTTTCTTATATTCAAAATAGTCTTTTGAATAGGGCCCGCGGCGCTGCGTCCAGCCTTCATCTTCAGGACAAATGCTCCAGCTTTCCACCACGCCCCACTGGCTGTACGTGCCCCAGTGCATAAACAAACCGAATTTTAAATCCTGCCATGCTTCTATCTTTTGTTCAACCAGCGTATCCGTTGGCTTTACATATTTTGTATTGAAATTATGTTCCTGCGCAGTGGCGGCAAACGCAAGCAAGAGCAGGCAGGCAAACAGGAGTAATTTTCTCATGATACATAAAGTTTGAAACTCTAAATTATAACTGGCCTGATTTAAACCTTAATACTTCAAAAGTTTTTTTTGCTTCATCAAATAACTAAATGTTTTCTGCGGGAACATACAGTTTAAAAATTTTTAACGCTTATGATTAAGCTATACCGGCCTAATATTTTTTACTTCATACATAGTTGCCGATATTCGCGTTAGAATCAGCTCTTCGTTATGCGTCTTTCTTTCAACAATACAGAAACAGCATTTGCTTATAAATCCAATAAAGAATTGCAGGCCAGCCGCTTTATTTTTGGCACTATGAATTATCCCTGGTTTTCTGCACTTGGTGTGAGGGTTACACCCTTTTTAATGAAAACAGGTTTGCCCGTGCATGGCATTATCCGCAAAACCATATTTAAGCAGTTTGTAGGCGGCGAAACGCTGGAACAAACAGCAGATGTTGCAAAAAGATTAGGCGAATATGGCGTACAGGTAATTTTGGATTATGGCGTTGAAGCAAAAGAAGGCGAAGAAAATTTTGATCATGCAAGGGATGAATTTATCCGCGTGATCAACTATGCCGCCACGCAGCCGAATATTCCGTACATCAGCGTAAAAATTACCGGAATTGCCCGCTTTGAATTATTAAAAATAATGAACTCTGCCCCGCGTTTGCGCAGCGGCATTCACGATCATGAAGAAGAAGGAGCGGAATGGGAAAGGGTGCGGGAACGCATGTATGATATTTGCGAAGTGGCTGCCGAAAAGAATATAGGCGTTTTAATTGATGCGGAAGAAAGCTGGATTCAGGACCCCATTGACCGGCTTTCTGTGGAAATGATGGAGATCTTCAACCGTGAAAAATGTATTGTATATAATACTATTCAGCTTTACCGGCACGACAGGCTCAACTTCCTGAGAATGTATCACAACATTGCCAGGCAAAGAGGGTTTATACTCGGTTTAAAAATTGTTCGCGGCGCTTATATGGAAAAGGAAAGAACAAGGGCGCAGCTAATGGCTTATCCGTCGCCTATTCAGCAGGATAAATCTTTCACTGACGGTGATTATAACACAGCCGTTGAATATTGTATTGATAACATTAATGATATAGCCACTATTATAGCCACGCATAACGAATACAGCAACCTGCGCGCCGCGGAGTTAATGGATGAAAAGGGTATTCCTCATAATCATAAACATATACATTTTTCACAGCTCTACGGCATGAGTGATAATATAACCTTCAACCTGGCCAAAGCCGGTTATTCTGTGAGCAAATACCTGCCTTTCGGCCCCATACGCGATGTAATTCCTTACCTTATGCGCCGGGCACAGGAAAACAGCAGCATTAACGGCCAAACCAGCCGCGAAGTAATTTTAACACGCACCGAATTAAGGCGCCGGGCAAAAGCGGCCAGGGCAGCCAAACATACCGCCAAAGCGAAACCTGCGGTATAGTATCACAAATAACCATTCAAATTTTTTATCGCACAGTGTATTATGTCTCTGTTCGTGCTTCGCCCTGTTCAAAAAAGAAGGCTTCTTAACAATTTCAAATCATAATTCTTTATTCTAATTACAAAGGGCCAATTATCTTCGCGCCCAATAAAGTTCTTGGAAAGGATGATTACGAGAAGAAATATCAGGGTTAAAGTAATGCAGGTTTTATATCAGCTTGACAGTACAGATAATATTTCCGACAATGAAGCTGTGAAAATTCTTGATACACGGCTCGATCAAACACCCCGCCTCTTCACTTATCTCATTTATTTTCTTACTGAAGTTGCCCGCTATGCAGAAAAAAATGCGGCGATAAGGGCATCCAAACATCTTGCTACTGCAGAAGACAAAAATGTAAACATAAAACTTTCCGGCAATACGGTTTTGTGGACTATCCTGGAAAATCATTCTTACATACAGGCGATGGCCAAATACAAATTCAGCTTCGACTCAACGGAAGAATTTGTGCGCAGCACGTATGAAACGCTTATTTCAACAGAAATATATAAACAATATATTCATTTGCAAAGCAGGGATATTAAAAGCGAAAGGGATATCCTTGCCTATATTTTTTCTGACCTGATGCTGCCCGAAGAAAGTTTTGTGGCGCATATAGAAGAAAATTTCAGCAATTGGGACGATGATGCAGAAATGCTTAACACACTTATGTTAAGCCTGCTGCAAAAACCTTCTGCTTTAAGCCTGCAGCAAATGCCAGATGCAGAAAAGAAAACATTTGCAAAAGAATTGCTTCAAACAACCATCAATAAAAACGAGTATATCTCTAGCTTAATTAAAGCCCGGTTGAAAAACTGGGACCCGGAACGGATTGCTGTACTGGATATGATATTGATGCAGATGGGTGTTTGCGAGTTTTTATACTTTCCCACCATTCCGCCAAAAGTTACCATTAACGAATATATAGATCTGGCAAAAGATTACAGCACCGAGCAGAGCGGTCATTTTGTAAACGGTATTTTAGATGGTATTCATAAAGACCTGGTGGCGCAAAACAAGATTTTCAAAACAGATTTTAAATCAAAAAAGGCAAATTGAGAAAGCAGTACATTTGCCCTTTAGTATGAAATATTTATTTTTTCTTATTATAACAGGCGTTGCCATTGCATCGTGTAACAGCGCTGCAGAAAGCAGCTCAAAAAATATGGAAGCTTTGCTGAAAGATTCTTCAAAGTTTACCAGCATTCAATGGCAGGATACGGCTATTGATTTTGGTGCAAAAAAAATGGGCGAGGTGGTAAATATTACTTTCACCTGCAAAAACATTGGCGATAAACCTTTATATTTAATTACGGTGCGCCCAAGCTGCGGCTGCACAGTGGCCGATTATACAAAAGAACCGATAGCGCCGGGCCAGGAAGGTAAGATTGATGCACAATTCGACACGAAAAAAAGCCATCCGGGCGATGTGCGCAAAACAATATTCATAACGGCAAACAACAGTAACCGTGCACCGCAGTTCCTGGCATTTACAGGCACCATACTGGCCGATTCTTCAGCAAATAAATAATCTCAATTTTTTAATTAATAATTCCGAACAATGACACAGATGCTTACTGTTTTTTTAATGGCTTCGCCAGATGGTGGCCAGCCAAATTCAAGTTTTTCTTTAATAATGATGGGCGCTATTATTTTAGTGTTCTGGTTGTTTATGATCCGTCCGCAGGCTAAGAAAGCAAAAGATCAAAAGAAATTTATAGAAAACCTTCAGAAAGGAGATAAAATTGTAACCATAGCAGGTATTCATGGCACTATAAACAAAATAAATGAAGACAATACGCTGCAGCTTGAAACCAGCCCCGGCAGTTATATGAAGATTGAAAGATCCGCCATCAGCATGGAATGGACCGCACAGATAAATAAAACAGCCGACGCTGATAAAAAATAATTCAGATATTTGTCTTTTTTAAATCCGGGGTTTGCAAAAATCCCGGATTTTTTATTTTCACAAAAAACATGCATGCTTAAAATAGGATTAACCGGCGGAATGG
>JAEWBD010000137.1 GCA_023391315.1 Bacteroidota bacterium
CTGATGCTGCGATAAGAAAATTCAAGCTTAAGATTGTATCCTTGGTGGCAGTTGAACCGGCCACAAGCAGAATGGTTGCCACACCGGATGAATTATCCTTTGAAGATGTATCAACTGTGCCGGAAAAGGTTAACGAACCTTGTGTAAACTTCCATGTGCCTGTTTGAACCTGGGATGTATCACTATTTCCTGTTGTATCCGTTCCACCCAAACCCGTACCGGTACTATCCTGCACATTGATTGTAAATGAACAAAACGTGCTGTCAAAACTTACATTAAATGTGGAAGTGCCAACAATTATAGGATGGCCTGAAGGTTTCAATTGTATTGTATTAACGCCGGTATTGCTGAAATACCCGGAATCTGAAAAACTAAATCCGTTTGCCGTATCTGTTTTTATGTTATAACCACCGGTTTTTGTAACATTTACCTGCAGCTCAACATACGCTGTATCGCCGCCCGGCGTAACGCCATTATAATACGTACCATGCACGGTGCTGGGAAGGCAGTCGCCGGCCGAATCCCATAAACCGCCTTCTGCCGGAATGGTATTGCCTTTTTCGAAACTGTATTCCTTCTGGCAGGAGAAAAATGCCAGGAAGCAGGTTATTACAAATAGATATACAAGATTTCTGTTCATGTACAATAGTGTTCGGGTTTAATAACGTGCGGCAATCTTAATAAATTGTCCGCACATTACTGAACTTAGTTTTTTAATTCACCCACCATATTGGCCGGCACCACCCATTCATCAAACTGTTCCGGCGTCATGTGCTCAAAATCGAGGCCTTTGAGCTTATATTCAACAGCCGCCTGCTTTAAGGTTATGCCGCGTTTATGGGCATCCTGTGCAATAGCTGCTGCATTATAATACCCGATTTTTGTATTGAGCGCTGTAACCAGCATCAGGCTGTTATTTACATGTTTTTGAATATTCGCTTCTATCGGTTCAATACCAACAGCACATTTATCATTGAAGGAAACACAGCCCTCTCCTATTAATCTTGCGCTATGCAAAAAATTGTAGATCATCATCGGCTTAAATACGTTCAGTTCAAAGTGGCCTGTTGCACCGCCGATATTAATAGCTACATCATTACCCAATACCTGTGCCGCAATCATCGTTAATGCTTCGCATTGTGTTGGGTTTACTTTGCCCGGCATGATGGAAGAACCTGGTTCATTATCAGGAATATGAATTTCACCAATGCCTGCCCTTGGGCCGGAAGAAAGCATGCGCACATCATTTGCAATCTTCATTAAGCTTACAGCAACGGTTTTTAGAGCACCATGCGCCTCTACAATAGCATCATGCGCCGCAAGGCTTTCAAATTTATTTTCAGCAGTAATAAAGGGAAGGTTAGTTAATTCAGCAATCTTTTTCGCTACCAGTTCAGCATAACCCTTTGGTGTATTGATGCCTGTGCCCACAGCCGTACCGCCAAGCGCCAGTTCTGACAAATGCGGTAATGCATTTTTGATGGCCCTGATACCATGATCCAGTTGGGAAACATAACCGCTGAATTCCTGGCCAAGCGTTAGTGGCGTGGCATCCATAAAATGCGTGCGGCCAATTTTTACCACCTGCATAAATGCCCGGCTTTTTTCCCTTAAAGTATCCCGCAGTTTTTCGAGGCCGGGAATAGTTGTTTCCACCAGCATTTTATAGGCTGCTATGTGCATAGCCGTAGGAAAAGTATCATTGCTGCTCTGCGATTTATTTACATCATCATTCGGGTGCAGGAATTTTTCTTTATCGGTTAATTTACCGCCATGCAGTACATGCGCACGGTAAGCAATTACCTCGTTCACATTCATATTACTTTGTGTACCACTGCCGGTTTGCCAAACCACCAGCGGAAACTGGTCGTCCAATTTATGGTCAAGAATTTCATCGCAAACAGTGGCAATAGCAGCTTTCTTTTCAGCGGGCAGAACGCCTAACTCAAAATTGGCAAGTGCAGCCGCATTTTTAAGGTAAGCAAAAGCTTCAATAACAGGTTTGGGCATTTTATTAATATCCTGTGCAATCTTAAAATTCTCCACACTACGTTCGGTTTGAGCGCCCCAGTAAACATTGGCAGGCACTTTAACTTCGCCCATAGTGTCTTTTTCTATTCTGTATTCCATATAAAAATTTTTATCGCCGCAAAGGTAATCCTGAATGGCCAGAAGCAGGAATGAAAAGCGGAATTATACCACTGTAAATTCCTATTTTGTTTTGCACAGATTCGAGATTTTCACCTCTGCATCTTGATCTATAGACTGGCTCAGTCTCAAAAGACTGAGCCAGTCTTCTTAAAAATAATTCAGCAAAAATCTATGAGAGGATATTGCCGCTGTCGTAGGCCTGCCGGTTTACAACTACTCCAGCGTTTCCTTCAGCCATTTAAAAAATTCGTGTTGCCAAACCATGGCGTCCTGCGCCTTCAATACCCAGTGATTTTCATCGGGCAAAAACAAAAAGCGGCTTTTAATACCTTTTAGCTGTGCTGCCTGGAAAGCCTGCTGCCCCTGCTCAACCGGTACACGGTAATCTTTGCCACCCTGCACAATCATAATCGGCGTGTCCCAGTTCTGCACAAAATTGCTTGGGCTTTGGCTGAAAGACCGCTGCGCAACGGCATTATCCAGTTCCCAATAGGCGCCGCCCTTTTCCCAATTCTCAAACCACATTTCATCGGTTGTGCCATACATGCTGCGGAAGTCAAACACACCATCATGCGATAAAAAAGTTTTAAAGCGATGATTATGCATGCCTGCCAAAGCGTATACACTGAAACCGCCAAAACTGGCGCCGATACAGCCGCGTTTTGAAGTATCAACATAAGGCAAAGTGGAAGCATCATCAATAGCATTGAGATAATCCTGTAAAACCTGCCCGCCCCAGTCTTTGCTTACCGCTTCATTCCATGCAGTGCCAAAACCCGGCATGCCGCGGCGGCAGGGCGCAACAATTATATAATTACCGGAAGCCATTAACTGGAAATTCCACCTGAAAGAATAGAACTGCGAAACCGGGCTCTGCGGGCCACCCTGGCAATATAAAAGCGTGGGATATTTTTTGGTGGAATCGAAATTAGGCGGCAGTATCAGCCAAACCACCATTTGCTTATTATCGGCTGTAGTTACATATCTTTTTTCCCAGGAACACAAAGCAAGTGTGTTGTACATTTCATCATTAACATGTGTTATTTGTTTAAGTGTTGAAGACTTGATATCTAATGCATAAATTTCCGTGGCATGGTTGAAATCTGCTCTCGTTACATATAAGGTATTGTTTACTTCGCCAACAATACCGCTTATATCAAAATCGCCTTTTGTTATTTGACGAACCACAGCCGCCATTCTTGTTTTACCGGGATAATTTACTTCAAATAATTGCAGTGTACCATCCACCGGTGCAATGAAATATATTTTTTTACCATCATCACTCCATTTAAAACTTACCACATGAATATCATCGCGGCTGCCGGTTAAATTTATTTTTGTAATACCATCCGAAACAACAATATCATTTTTATCACTTTCATATCCATCAGTTTTCATACTTAACCAGGCCAGATCGCCTTTTTTATTGTAAGCTGGATTAACATCGTAACCCATCATGCCTTCGGTAAGGTTTTTTGTTTCGCCGGTTTCAATATTATACTCAAATAAATCCGTGTTGGTGCTGATGGCATAAGCGGTTCCCTGTTTTGGTTTGGTTACATACACCACATGTTTACCATCGGGATTAAATATAAAATCTTCATCGCCGCCAAAGGGTTTTTGCGGGCAGTCGTAAGGCTGGCCGGCCATCAGGTCTTTCTTTGCCGTATCACCTGTTTTGTTTAAAAATATATGGCTGAATTTTCCATCTTCCCACTCATCCCAATGGCGGTACATGAGGCTGTTATAAATCATAACGTTGCTCTTTGTAAGCTCCGGGTAAAAATCGCTGCCAAATACATTCATGATCTTTACATCAGCGGCGCTTATCTGCCATTGGCCATCAGGTGACACATGCGTGTTAGGCACAAGCGTATCTGCATTGGTAATTTCTTCTGCCGCGCCGCCGCCAATGGGAACGCGGTATGATTTGGTGGAACTTTTATTCGTTGCCACATCCGGTGTGCTTACAGCATACACAACATATTTTTTATCTTTTGAAATGCCTATGGCATTAAGCCTTCCCAGTTTCCATAGCAGTTCCGGCGTCATTACATTTTGGGCAAGACAAAACAAGGGCGCCATAAGAAGCAGCAGTAAGATTGTTTTTTTCATGTGATGAATTTTACTTCACCCCGTTCTCTCCCGGTGTATCGGGAGAGATGCCCATAATCCGGGTGCAATTATTAAATACTGCAACGGGCGTTTGCATTTTTAATTTCGTTTTTTTAAGTGGGTTTACGTTTTATGACAAGGTTTTGTTTGCAAGATATTTGAAATATTGCTGAACGAAAATAATGAACAAGTCGATGTTATAATGATAATGCAAAATGTATAATACTGATTAAACCCGACATTATAAATTTAGTAGCATCAATAGCAATAAACTTTAATTATAAATTTAGCAAAGATTCTTCAGCAAGACATGAATGCAGGCATAGTTAATAATCGAAGCAATGATTACTATTTTTGAAAATCTTTTTGCAGTCTATTATAGATTGATGGTGGCCCAAAGAAATTTTTGGCGAAAATTGGTACTTGGCATTATTGTAACCCGAAATGAGGATTTTGATACTGCTGCATGTTTGGTAATAGTTCAGGTTTTATTTATTAGCGTAATTGTTGGATGGATTATTAAAGGGCTGAGGCTGCATATATCTAGTTGGTATATATTCCTGTTGCTTCCATGCTTTTATTATTTAACTTACTTAAACAATAAAGTTTTTGCAAAGAATAGAGAAAAGAGAAGAATCATACTTGACAATTACAATAATCATTCTGAGATTAAAAAAAGTGCATGGATTATTTTCTCAATTTTAGTGATAATCATTCCCATTTATCTCATTACGGTTCTCGTGCAATGAATAGATTTACCTTTAAAGGTTGTCATCTCTGATACCCTGATAAGCAGGCTTACGTTTTACGAGCTAAGTTTTTATAAGATATTTGAAACATTGCTCAATGAAAATAATGGACAAGCGGCTTTCCAACGATATGTAATATTGATCTTGAAATTTTAACCTGAAGCTGTACGGGATAATATAACTTTCTGCGTAAACGGAAGCAATCAGTACATAGCTAACAATCTTCAAAAGATAGCATTTTCTTTGACTTGTACAGGGAAACAGTACCATTAACACCATCCATTCAACTTCGGTTACCCAAAAATCATTGCAAACAGCTTATTCACACAGCAAGCATTTCAAACGAATTAACAAACCCAACATTATCTTTGCCGCTTATGAAGAAAATCAGGAATTTCTGCATCATTGCGCATATAGATCATGGTAAGAGTACGCTTGCAGACCGGTTGCTGGAACATACCAAAACTATCAGTGAGAGGGATATGATGGCCCAGGTGCTGGACGATATGGACCTGGAACGTGAAAAAGGTATTACTATTAAAAGCCACGCCATACAAATGAATTATGTGTATAATGGCGAACAATATATTTTTAACCTTATAGATACGCCCGGCCATGTTGATTTTAGTTATGAAGTGAGCCGCGCCCTGGCTGCTTGTGAAGGCGCCTTGCTGCTGGTGGATGCCACGCAGGGCATTCAGGCGCAAACCATCAGTAATTTATACCTGGCTATTGAAAACGACCTGGAGATTATTCCCATTATCAATAAAATTGACATGGATGGCGCCATGATAGCCGAGGTGAAAGACCAGGTAATGGACCTGATTGGGTGTAAAGAAGAAGAAATTTTACTGGCCAGCGCCAGGAATGGTATTGGCATTGAAGAAATATTAACCGCTATTGTTGAACGCATTCCTGCACCAAAGGGCAACCCCGAAGCACCTCTGCAGGCATTGATATTCGACAGCATGTTCAACAGTTTTCGCGGCATTATTGCTTATTTCCGCGTGTTTAACGGCTCTATAAAAAAAGGTGATAAAATAAGGTTTATTTCAACAGACGCCGAATATGAAGCCGATGAAGTAGGCATTCTGAAACTGGGTTTGCAGCCAGCGAATGAAGTAAAAACCGGCGGTGTGGGTTATATTATTACCGGTATAAAAAATGCCAAGGAAGTAAAAGTGGGCGATACGATCACACTTTCTGAAAATCCGGGCGAGCCTATTAAAGGTTTTGAAGAAGTGAAGCCGATGGTATTTGCAGGCATTTATCCCGTATCCACCGATGATTTTGCAGAGCTGCGTGAATGCATGGATAAGCTGCAACTGAATGACGCTTCGCTTACATATGAAATAGAAACTTCACAAGCCCTGGGCTTTGGTTTCCGTTGCGGCTTTTTGGGGTTGCTGCACATGGAAATTATACAGGAACGTTTGGAACGTGAGTTTAATCAAACTGTAATTACAACGGTGCCTAACGTAAGTTTTCATGCTTACACCACGAAGGGCGAGAAATTAATTGTAAACAACCCTGCAGAAATGCCCGATACCACAAAGCTTGATCATATTGATGAACCTTATATTAAAGCGCAGGTTATTTCGCTGCCGGAATATATCGGCAATATTATGACCTTGTGTTTGGGTAAACGTGGCATTCTCATTAACCAGTCTTATTTAACCACTACCCGTGTGGAATTGATTTTTGAAATGCCGCTTACAGAAATCGTATTTGATTTTTATGATAAACTGAAAAGCCAAACCCGCGGTTATGCTTCGTTTGATTATTCTCCCATTGGTTACCGCGAAGCGGATATTGTGAAGATGGATATTTTACTGAACAACGAGAAAGTGGATGCTTTAAGCGCGTTGATTCACCGCAGCCGCTCGCAGGATTTTGGCCGGAAGCTTTGCGAAAAACTAAAAGAGCTTTTGCCGCGCCAGCAATTCCAGATCGCCATACAGGCTGCTATCGGCGCCAAGATAATTGCCCGTGAAACCATCAGCGCCTTCAGAAAAGATGTTACAGCCAAATGTTATGGCGGCGATATAAGCCGTAAACGCAAACTGCTGGAAAAGCAAAAAGAAGGCAAGAAACGCATGCGTCAAATTGGTAATGTAGAGGTGCCGCAGGAAGCATTTTTAGCAGTGCTGAAACTGGATTAAGCCGCGATGCTGCCACCGGTCAGGCGCTTTGAAGCATCTGCCAGCGTTACATCAGGCTTCATGCTCATAATAAATCTTGTAATATTTACGGCCGTTTTCATCAATGCCCTGTTCTATCAGTTCGCGGTTGCCGTGAATATAAATATGAAAGTTTTTATCCAGCTTTAAAACACTTTTAAATGCCCGCGCCTGCTGCTTTACAGCCTGTGCCGATATATCAAAATTATCAGCCAGTTCCACTGCGTTTTCCTGCCGGTAATGCTGATCAAATTTTTGAAAAGATTCAATCACATTGGGATGAAAAAAAACTTCCTGCTCAAACTCTTCCTTATCAAACTGGTCATGTTTTTTAAAGTAATCAACGGAACGGTTGAGCAAATCAATTTTATCAGCCTTGCTCATTTCAAATTCCTCATCTATTTGCCTGGTAACAAAATGTTTGGTGATGCCCAGGAATTGATTGGTTTGCGTAAAATCATTATTCAATATCAATACGCTTAAAAAATCATCTTTCCAGTATTGCGCTTCTGTTGATTTATTGGTGTTATCAACGATAGACAATATAAAGCCGTTTTCTTTTTCCGTATTAAAAACCAGGCAACCTTTATCAAGTTTATTAATATTAATGCCCTGCCGGCTTTCTATATCAAATCCATTTGTTACAGGTTCAACTTCTATATAAGTGTCTTTATTTTCAGATTTGAATAAGCCAACGGCATCCATGGTTTCACCATTTAAATGGCAATCTTTAAAATAAGCCACATAAAATTCACCGCCTTTTATTTTGGGATGCGTGCTTTTATCATATAAATGTTTGGCAAGATGAACAGATTGCTCGTGCAATGATGCGGGATTTTCAAAAATGGCTGAAATGCAGGCATGCACCGCATTTAAAGAAAGATCGATCGTGTGATAAAAACGATAGTACTCTTCTGTTTTAAATGATGAAAGAAAGTATTGGCTTAATATATCCTTCAGTTCATCGCCCAGGTTTATTGTTTCTTTTGACAACCTGATGGGCTCATCCAGTAATTTATTTCCAGTTTTATGAATTGAAATAGATTGTATCATTTTTGTTGCGCTTCAAAGCGCAACAATACAACATAAATTATTTCCTTATTGTCCTCACCCCAAAAACACGGCCTGCAGTTTTACCATTGGTTGATAAAACTTTTACATTAATTGCAGATTTATCTTTTAATAAATCACCCGGTATCGAATATACTTCATCATAAAATTTACCGGTTGCTTTTCCATTCAATTGCACAGAGGCGATCTTTACTCCATCAACCAAAATATCAAAACTCCTGTTCTTATCATCGCCAATATAAGTAAACAATAATGCCGTTGGTTTATTGCCATCCACCTTCATATCAAACGAAAAGAAACCATCCTTTCTCACTTCACGGCCGGAGCGCCCGTAAGCCTGGTCAACATAAGATTGCTCGCTGGATTTTAAATTATGATCGCGTTCCGGCTGCATTTCACCAATGCTGAAATTATCAATGGTTTGCGCTTCAATTTCCTGCTGGCGCTTTTTCTCTGCTTCATATTCGGCTTGCCTCGCAGCCCAGCCGGCATTAGTAAAATAATCCCAGTAAACACTATAATGGTTATCGATATTCTTATAAAAAGGCGTAAGCGTTACATCAAAAGGTTTGCCTGTGTTTTTTGTATGAAAAGTGAGCGGCGCATCCGCATCTTTCATAACCCAATCGTTCACATTCCTGTTATCTGTTAGTAAAACCGGCGTGCCGTAAACAGGATCGGGCAGGGTATCGCCAAGATTACCCGCTAGCACCAACGGGCCGTATAACAAAGCCACCCGGTCTTTATTATCGGGCATGCTTTCCGTATATAAACTCATATTAAAAGCAATATCAATCCTGTCATGATCATTCCATTTTTTATGGATAACAAGAAAGCCATCAGTGTCTTTTTCAGCTTTAACTTCTTTATTGTTCACTTTTATCACAGCGTTGGTTGTTGCCCACCACGGCCGGCGTATTTTAACCGGGAATGCAATTGATTTTTTTGTTGATATGACAACGGATGTTATTCCGTTTTCAGGATAAGTTGTATGCTGCGTTACAGTTACATTTTTGCTTTTCCAGTTAAGCTGTGATGGAATAAAAAGGTTGACGTATAAACTTCCATCGGCGCCTTCAAAATAAATATCTTCCGTGTACTTGGAATGATTTTCCATGCCGCTGCCCACGCAGCAGGTAAACGTATTGGTGGAATCACTGAATTGTTTTTTGGCGCCCATACGCAACGGTTCAAAATACAGCATCATAGCATTATGAGGGTTTTGCGAAGCAAGTATATCATTATATAATGCCCGCTCATAATAATCCATCAGGCTTGCTCCTGGCTGCCATGAAAATAAATGTCCTGTAAGTTTAAGCATGTTATAAATGCAACAGCTTTCTGCCGTATTATCGCTCAGGGCATCATTCAGTTTGCCGGGCTGGCCAAGGTATTCATAGTTGCCGTTACCACCAGTTACATAACTATGGTCATTCGCGATTATATTCCATGCACGGCTGGCAATGGTTTCATCGTTTTTATTTGCCGTTAATTCATATTGCCTGGCGCTGCCGATTGCTTTAGGAATATTGGTATTGGAATGTTTGCCTGCAAGCGGATCAGGCTTGCCTTGCGCTAATGGCTGCATAACAAAATCATCATAAAATTTATAGGAAAGGTCAAGGTATTTTTTATTGCCTGTAATGGCATAAATATTTGCCAGCACATCATTCATGCCGCCAAATTCACACTTCAGCATTTTCTGACGTTGCGCTTCATTAAGCGGATCAACAATAGATGCCGTCCAGTCAGCCATCTTTGTTACAATGCCCAGCGCCTTATTGTTATCAGCATACAAGTAAGCATCCACCAAACCGGCCATTACTTTATGCACGGTGTACCAGGGGCTCCAGCCGCCATTCAAATCAAAACCACTACTCTTAATTTCGCCGCGCTGCACTTTATAAAAAATAGAATCTTCGCCGGGAATAGCGCCCACATAACCTGTTTTTCTTGCAGCCTGGCACCTGGCCAGTTCATCAACAATATAATCTACCCGTTGTTTAAAGTGTTCATCACCGGTGGAGGCATACATCATTGAAAGAGCGGATAAATAATGTCCTAATGTGTGGCCGGAAAGCCCTTCCCGCTCCCACCCGCCATAAACACTGTCTTTTGGCGGCAAACCTGAGTTTATATAAAAACGGGTGAGCAACCTGTTGGCGCTTAAAGACAGCAAGTAACCACCATCAATTTCCATAGCATGTTTAAATGGGCTGTTATCAATCAGCCGAACATCTTTCAAATTGAATGCATATGCTTCGGGCTGCACCGCAGGCTGCACCTTAAGCTTACTATTATTTTTTTCCGGAAGCAGGGATTGGGAAAAAACAGGAAAGGAAAAAAATATTGTAATAATGAAAGTAGCGCTCAGTTTCATGCTTAAAAATACTTCAGAAATAATGAAATGGATGTATTGAACAAGAATACTGAATAAATATGTTAAACCTAATGGACACGCACCATTTTGTAAGAAGCAATGAAAAAAATTATACATGGGATTAAAGGCTGCTGACATACTGTTGTCACTACGGCCTTTCAACTTTGTATGGAAACTTTAAAATTACAACCATGAGTACAAAATCAATTATTACCAAAGATGAAATGCTGCAGCACTGGTTAGCGCACCGCGGCCTCACAAGAAAGACAATTGAAAAATTTCCGGAGAAAGAATTATTTGAATTCAGTATTGGCGGCATGCGAACGTTTGCAGACCTCGTAAAAGAATTACTGGCCATTGCTGTGCCCGGTTTAAAAGCCATAGCAGCAAATGAAACGGAACCATTTAATCATAACTTTTCGGTACAAACAAAGGGCGAACTTTTGCAAAAATGGGATGAGGATACGCCAAAAATCACTGAATATTTCAACCAGGTTCCGGAAGAACGCTTTCATGAAAAATTTAAGTTGTTTGGGCAATATGAATTAACCATTATTAATCATATTCTTTATTTCATTGACAACGAAATTCATCATCGTGGCCAGGGCTTTGTTTACCTGAGGGCTTTGCAAATTGAACCTCCGTTTTTCTGGGACAGGTATTAGAAACTGTATTTCTACATTCTGTTCATTTCAATTCCGGCATATCTGCTAACAACAGGATAATGCCGGAATTAAAGTTTATGCGAGGCATTAAATTTATAATCCATCATCATCCCTATTCATCACCAGGCCCTAACTTTATAGCTTTTAAAATAACGGCATTATGCCGCCTGCCTGCTATATGTCAGAGTTAAAAAAGAGTATTGTTTTTATTACGGCATTATTGCTTATTGCCGGCAATTGTTCAGCACAATCTTTTCAATACGATACAACTTCAGCACAGCAGCGTTATGCAGTCATGCGCCTGTCGGAGGCCTTGAAACAAGATAAATCAGCCACTGCTTATACCATACGATTGATCACGGAAAGTTCAGCTTATGCATTTGAAAGTTTTTCTGTTAACAGGAATAGCCACACGATCAATATCACAG
This sequence comes from Bacteroidota bacterium, assembly GCA_023391315.1. GTDB lineage: Bacteria > Bacteroidota > Bacteroidia > Chitinophagales > Chitinophagaceae > Parafilimonas. The sequence continues at coordinate 11,740 of JAEWBD010000137.1, forward strand.
GTGGCAGTAACCGGGCATTGATCTATGGCTGTCTCTCTGTGGCAGAAGACCTGCGTAATGGCACCACTTTAAAAAATATCCAGCCCAAAAATGAAAAAGCTTTCCTTCCATTCCGCGCTATAAAATACGACCTGCCCTGGGATACTTACCGTCACAGTTATGCGCTTTCATTGCATGATACCACCTGCAGGGATACGGCTTACTGGAAAGCATTTTTGGATATGATGGCGGAGAACCGTTTTAATGCACTTACCTTATGGAACCTGCATCCTTATACTTTTCTTATCAAACCCAAAAATTTCCCGGAAGCCAGCCCATGGAATGATGATGAGATGAAAACATGGCAAACACTTTTTCATGCCATTATGCGCATGGCCAATGAAAGAGCGATTGAAACTTACATCATTCCGTTCAACATATTTGTAACGCCTGAATTTGCCAAAGCGCATAATGTTGCCATGGATAACCTGCAGCATGATTATTTTGTAAGAGGCGATACTTCCGCCATCATAAAACAATACACCCGCGAATGTGTAACGCAAATGCTGGAGGAATATCCCGAGCTTACCGGCATGGGACTTACCCTGGGTGAAGGCATGGCGGGCATGACGCCGCAAGAGCGGGAGGATTGGATGAAAGAAACGATTATTGAAGGCATGAGGCTGGCTAACCGTAAATCAAAACTGATACACCGCATCCCGTTTTCAAGCACCACCGGTTCGCTGGGTATTACGAGTATTGAAACCGAAAAGCTTACCCGCCATGCGATAGAACAGGAAGCTGCCATGAGTTTTATGGAGACACCGGTTTGGGCTGATCTTAAATTCAACTGGTCGCATGCACATTCCACCACCAAACTCATTAAAGTGCATGGCGGCAAATTATATGACACCTATTTTAAACCGGAACCGGAAGTTTATAAGATAACATGGACAGCACGCAATGAAGACTTTTTCTGCCTGCGGTGGGGCGTGCCTTCTTTTGTGCGGGAACACATTTTAAACAACAGCCAGTCCTGGTGCGGCGGTTATACCGTTGGCTCTGAAACCTATATTCCTGCCAAAGATTATTTTACCAAAGACAAGAATGATCTTCCCTGGCAGTATGCATTTGAACGGCAGTGGTTGTTTTATAAATTGTGGGGAAGATTGCTGTATAACCCGTTGCAAAACGATGCTATATTCAACGCCGAATTTATACGCCGTTATGGTGCGCAGGGCAAACAATTACCGGAAGCATCTTCTCTTGCCGGTTCAACCGCATTGCGCATTGCATCAGATTTTGATTGTGGCTGGGATTTTACTTTATATGCCGAAGGCATGATGGCCTTGGATACGGCTACCAAAAATGTAAGTTATATTTCTGTTGAACGGTTAATAAACCAGCTGCCCCTTGATACGGATTATGTATCTATAAAAGATTATGTTCAGCAGGTACAGGCCGGGCAAGGTTTTGATAAAGAAAAAACAACGCCGCTGCAACTTGCAGCTATGCTGGAAAAAGACTGCAATAAAGCACTGTTACTTGTGCAAAATATCAATACAAAAAACAATAAGGCATTAATGTATGAGGTAGCCGATATAAAAACGTGGAGCTACCTGGGTTTGCATTTTGCCGAGAAGATAAAAGGCGGTGTTGCATTGCAAACCTATCGAATGAATGGTGATGAAAAATATAAACAGGAAGCTGTTATGCATCTTCAAAAAGCATTAGAGCACTGGGATACAATTATTCGTATTACGCGGCCTTTATACAGGGATATGCCGTTGGTTCACCTAAGCCAGCAGGGAGGAGAAGAAAACCGTGATAATTTCTATAAAACTTTTCATTGGGAGAAGTTGCGCCCTGATGTACTGAAGGACGTGCAAATAGCAGCGCAGATTCATTAATAGTGCAGGATACTTTTATACATTTGCTTAATTCAACATTATTTAAATGGCACAATCATCTAACGATAAATATCTTGAAAGGTTTGTTGAAGCGCAGCAAGCAGAATACAACATCGCATTAAACGAAATAAAAAACGGTAAAAAAGAAACTCATTGGATGTGGTATATATTTCCACAGGTTTTGGGCCTGGGCTTTACCAGCGTTTCCATGGAATATGGTATAAAAGACCTGGATGAAGCAGCCGCTTATTTAAACCATCCTGTTCTGGGCCCGCGGTTAATAGAAATATCCAACGTGTTGCTAACCCTTGATACCGATAATGCCCGTGAAATATTCGGAGGCTCTGATGCCGTTAAGTTAAGATCAAGCATGACCTTATTTTCATTGGTGCCCAATGCCGACAAGGTTTTTGAGCTTGTGCTGGAAAAATTCTTTAAAGGAAGGAAAGATGAGAAAACCCTGCAATTGCTGGGTATATAAATTTTACGGTCATTACATCCTCCGGTACACGATAATCTCTTAGTATTATCACTTACATTTTGCCGTAATATTGTTCGGGTGGCATTTTAAACAAAACGTTGCGCTGGTATTGTGTGAAGCTCTGCATTTCCTCATCGTGTGTGTAAACCCAGTTGTCATATTTATTCTTGTTGATAACCTGGCCAAACAACCATTGGTTATAAGCATCAAACATACCGTCGCGCATTAACTTCAACTGGAGATCGAATAATTTATAAGGATAATTATTGGCGTTTGTGTTTGACCAGTTCAATAAAAACCTTGCACGGTATGCCGTTATCATTTCAGGTGAAATATCGCCGCTTTCGCTTTCCATCACAGCAAGCATGGAAGATGCAACTGCTTTTTCAAAATCGTTGCCATTATTTTTCAGTTCTTCAATATTGGCTTTATTGTTAAACAGGCCTTTATAATTGTTCAGCAATGCAGTTTTTATTTCAGTAGTGCGTTTGGTAAGCGTTTCAATGTTCACGAATATTTCGCCATAAATATTACTCAAGAAAATGTTGTTGTTATCCGCATAATATTTACAGGCGTAATAATAATTGCCGCTGTAACTG
>JAEWBD010000042.1 GCA_023391315.1 Bacteroidota bacterium
AGATTTTGATGCCATTCCCACAGCAGAAGGCTGGCAGTTAAGCACGCCGCCTGCACTATTGCTGGCAGCACACAAAGCTGCACTTGATATTTTTGAAGCGGCAGGAATAGAGCATCTTCATCAAAAAAGAAAAGCGTTGACCGCTTACCTGCATTTTATTTTGAATGATACCAATCAAAAATATAATGACAGCATACTTGACGTAATAACACCAGCAAATGAAAATGAAAGAGGCTGCCAGGTTTCGATGCTCATGCATAAAAACGGCAAAGCCATATTTAATGCTTTAATCAATGAAGGTGTAATTTCCGATTGGCGCGAACCTAATGTAATTCGTGTGGCGCCGGTACCTTTATATAATACTTACGAAGATGTATGGCGCTTCGGAAATATTATTGAAAGCATTTTGCAGTAAGATGGTATATTATGAAAAATAACCGCTGATCAGTCCTGAAATCTTTTCCTTGTAATTAATACCAATGGGTATAGAAGCTTTTGCTGTTTCAATATTGTTGCCATAAATAGATTTTATATGATTTAATGAAACGATATAAGATTTATGAACGCGTATAAATTGTGCTTGTGGTAATATTCTTTCCATTTCCCCCATTGTTTGCAACGTTACAATATTTGCATTAGCGGTAACTATTTTAAGATAGTCTTTCATGCCTTGTATATAAATAACATCAGCAAAATTTACCTTAATAAACCTTCCGCTGCTTTTTACATAAATATGATCGCTCTTAGCCTTGCTTTCAACAGGTAAATTAATGTCAAGGTATTTATGTATTGCTTTTGTAAAACGCTCGAATGGTATGGGTTTCAGCAAATAATCTATAACATTAAACTCATAACTTTCCAGGGCATAATCAGTGTAAGCTGTAGTAAGAATAATATACGGCATAGCTTGTAAAGTCCGCAGGAAATTTAACCCGGTCATTCCCGGAAGCTGAACATCTAAAAATATCAGGTCAACCTGTTGCTTTAATAAAACTTCTTTCGCTTCAAGGGCATTATTACAAATTGCAACCAGTTGTAACTGTGGCGTACGTTCAATATAAGATTCAACTACCTGCTGCGCCAGCCTTTCATCTTCAACAATTATACATTTTATCAAATCAGGCTCTTTTAAGAATTAGTGAAACAGTAAAAGTGTTGTTGCTTAAAATTACATCAAGCGTATGGGAATCCGGATAAAGATTTTCAAGTCTTCGCCTGGCATTTTGCATGCGCAATTCAGTTGATCGGCTTTCTTCCTTTTCGGTTTGAATAATATGCAAAGCGTGGGAAGTAGGATACAATAATTCCAGCATGTTTTTACTTGCCCTGATGCCTGTGCCCTGGATTTTTTTTGCCTGCGTTTCAAGATCAATGCTGGTATTATTAATAACGGTAAGCGCAATTTGTTCCGGTTTTATTTTTATGGTTATATATATGAATGCATTGGTGTAAGCGCTGTCGAATGCGTGTTTAAACCCGTTTTCAATAAATGAAATAAACAGCAAAGGCTCTATCATTATATCATCAGCATCGCCTTCAATTTCAAACCGTATGTCAGCATTATACCTTATTTTTTCAAGTTCAATATAATTGCGTATGAATTCGATTTCTTTACTCAGGAGTATTTTATCTTCATTGCATTCATAAATAAGATAACGCATCAGGTCAGCAAGTTTTAATACAACATTTGGTGTTTCGTCAGACTTCTGCATGCTTAATGAATAAATACTGTTTAAAGTATTAAAAAGAAAATGCGGGTTAAGTTGTGCTCGTAAATATTTTAACCGAAAATTGTTGTTGTCTTTTTGCAGTGCTATTAATAATTTTCTTTCATCAGAAGCCTTATTAATAAAATAAATTGCTATTGCAATTAATGTATAAATGATACTCCATAAACATTCCCTGATGACCGTACTAAAACTATAAGTAAAATAGGCTTGTTCAGCTTGCGAACCAAAATCCCAAATAATTGAATAAATACCAGATAGTATTAGCTGTATAACCACCAGGAACAAAATAGTTAAGCCAAAAAATTGCACATATTTTTTTTTATATAAAAATCTTGAAACTATTATAGCTGAATAGAAAATGTAAGCAGGCAACAGCAAAAGATTAACTCCAAATACAAACCACCAGATCTTTGCATCGTTTAAAAAGAAAGTGAGACAATTCATTAATGGATTCATTAAAGCAAGCAATACCCAGCAAAATATTTCAATTTTGCCCGTATGTTTTACCGGCCGGTCGTTATCAAATTCCATATGTTGTTTTTAAAGTCTAAAGCTACCGGATAGAATGCTCTGCACTAAATGATTTCGACCAACTGCCGTATAATTCCGATCAATTAAAGAAATCAAAAAATTGCCCTTTCATATCTAAATTACATTTGGAAAATAGATTTATGTACTTATCTTTGCAGCCCTAAAAAAGGAAAAGTAATTTATGTTAATTGTAGATTCAAAAGATTGCGAAAACATTGACAAAGCGCTCAAGAAGTATAAAAAGAAGTACGAAAAGAGCAAAACCTTATTACAATTAAGGGAGCGCCAGACTTTTACAAAACCTTCTGTTAAGCGTCGCAACCAGATTTTAAAAGCTATTTACAAGCAAAAAATCTCCAGCGGAAAGATTGAGCTTTAATATTTTTCTATTATAGATAGAAAACAGCCATAAGATATATAATTTTATGGCTGTTTATGTTTGCTCAATATCCACAAAAAGAAGCTTTCCTCAATTATCTGCGTTTTGAAAAACGCTATTCGCAGCATACCATCATTTCTTACCAAAACGATCTTGAACAGTTTTTAAGTTTTGTGATTGCCGAATTTGACAGGCCGGGCATAGCTGAAATTAATGCGGCTATAGTCAGATCCTGGCTGGCGCATCTTAAGCAGGAAGAAGATTTAACGGCAAAATCCATCAACCGTAAAATTTCCACTTTAAAATCATTCTATAAATTTTTAATGCGGGAGGGCATTGTGGAAACAACGCCTATGAGCACCATCAACGCACCAAAAAGCAACAAGCGCCTGCCGGTTTACGTGGAAGAAAAAGATATTCAAACATTATTTGATTATGTAGAATTTTCAGACGACTGGAAAGGAAGAACTGAAAAACTGGTATTACAGCTTTTTTATAATACAGGCATGCGTGTAAGCGAGCTGGTGAATTTAAAAACATCCCAGATTGATAGTGCTTACAACCATATAAAGGTTTTAGGCAAAGGCAATAAAGAAAGAATCATACCGGTAAATAAAGAACTAATAGCAAATCTTCAGGATTATATAAAACATAAGCCGGGAGACGGCAACACCGGCCAGGTATTTGTAAACGAAAAAGGCAAGCCATTATATGCCAGGCAGGTATATAATATGGTAAAGAAAAACCTGTCGCTGGTTACTACTGTAAATAAGAAAAGCCCGCATATTTTACGCCACAGTTTTGCCACCCATTTAACCAGTAACGGGGCCGATCTGAATGCAGTAAAGGAGTTGCTTGGCCATAGCAGCCTTGCAGCGACACAGGTTTACACGCACAACGACATCGAACGTTTAAAAGAGGTATTTAAAAAAGCACATCCCAAGGCTTAAATAGTTTGATAAATTGCCTTAAAATTCCTTTAAAAAGTGACAAAAAAATGAGGTATTAAAATTTAAAAATTCTATCTTCATCAACGGAAATCAATAAACCCCGAAAGGGCATTTCCAGGTGAGTTCTTTTTTTATTGTTCACTTTAAAAGCAGTTTTTTTATGAATGTAAACATTGAAACGGTACACTTTACCGCCGACGCTAAACTGATAGACCACGTAAACAAAAAACTTAATAAGCTAACCACATTCCACGACCGAATAATACGTACCGATGTTTTTCTTAAATTAGACAATGTGGCGCATAATATTAAAGATAAAATTGCCGAAATAAGAATATACGTGCCCAGGCACAGCTTTTTTGTAAAAGCAACTTCAAAGTCGTTTCAGGAATCTTTCGACAGCGCATTAGATTCTGTAGTTAACCAATTAAAAAAACAAAAAGAAAAACAAGCCGCTTAATTTTAAAGCGCTTTAAAATTAAAACCTCCGCCTTCAGCGGGGGTTTTTTAATTTATTCTTGCAAAACCACTTCAAAAATTCTGCGTAAAATTTTGCCAAATGAAGTTTTCACTTACCTTTGCCATCCCGAAAAAAAGGGGTAGTTCTTTTATTGTCGTCACTTTAGGAATTAAAAAGGATATTTTCAATTATTAGGTGGCGTAATTAATAATTATTACAAAAGCCACTTTAGCTCAGCTGGTAGAGCAACTGATTTGTAATCAGTAGGTCGTTGGTTCGATTCCGACAAGTGGCTCTGGTATTTATAATTGGGCAGATGGCCGAGCGGTTAAAGGCGACAGACTGTAAATCTGTTCTCTCACGAGTACGCAGGTTCGAACCCTGCTCTGCCCACAGCTAATTTGGTAATAGGGTAACTACTAATTGCCTTATTGAATAAGTTCTTTGAGATTTGAATGTTTGAACTACAGTAATCATCTTTAAATTACTATATTTTCAAATTTTTAAATTAAAATGCGGGAGTAGCTCATTTGGTAGAGCGATAGCCTTCCAAGCTATAGGTGGCCAGTTCGAGCCTGGTCTCCCGCTCTTGAATGAGATGACAGAGGATAGATGACAGTTGACGGGAACTTCACTGTCAATTTACAACGGTCAACTGTCAACTTTTTTTTGACAAGCCGTTGTAGCTCAGTGGTAGAGCACTTCCTTGGTAAGGAAGAGGTCGTGAGTTCAATTCTCATCAACGGCTCTGTTCAAAGACTGGATGAAATTTGTGCCGCTGAAGCGGAACGATATAAATTTTAATTGCTGAAGCCTTAAAGCTGATAGCTGGATTTTTAAACAACAACACAAAAACGATAAAGATGTCTAAAGAGACTTTTAAGAGGGATAAACCTCACGTAAACGTTGGTACAATTGGTCACATTGACCATGGTAAAACCACTTTAACCGCAGCTATTACTACCATCTTATCTTCAAAAGGTATGGCTGAGGCAAGAAAATATGATGAAATTGATGCCGCCCCTGAAGAAAAAGAGCGTGGTATTACTATTAACACAGCACACGTTGAATATCAGACGGTTAATCGTCACTATGCTCACGTTGACTGTCCGGGTCACGCGGATTATGTGAAAAACATGATTACCGGTGCTGCCCAGATGGACGGTGCTATCCTTGTTGTTGCTGCAACTGATGGCCCCATGCCTCAAACCAAAGAACACATCCTGCTGGCTCGCCAGGTAGGCGTTCCCCGCATGGTAGTGTTTATGAATAAAGTTGACCTGGTTGATGATCCTGAATTATTAGAGCTTGTTGAAATGGAAATTCGTGAGCTTTTAAGCTTCTACGGTTTCGATGGCGATAACACTCCTATTATACAGGGTTCTGCAACCGGTGCTTTGGCCGGCGAAGAAAAATGGGTTAAGAAAGTTGAAGAATTAATGGACGCTGTTGATAGCTATATTCCTCTGCCTCCCCGTCCAATCGATCAGCCTTTCCTTATGTCTGTTGAAGACGTATTCTCAATTACCGGCCGTGGTACTGTTGCCACAGGACGTATTGAGCGCGGTGTGATCAAAGTTGGCGATCCTGTTGAACTGGTTGGTTTAATGGATGCTCCTTTAAGCTCAACTGTAACAGGTGTGGAAATGTTCAAAAAATTGCTGGATCGCGGTGAAGCCGGTGATAATGCAGGTTTACTGTTACGCGGTATTGAAAAGAAAGATATCCGTCGCGGTATGGTTATCGTTCAGCCTAAGAGCATTACTCCCCACACTGAATTCAAATGCGAAGTTTATGTACTGAGCAAAGAAGAAGGTGGCCGTCATACGCCGTTCTTCAACAAATACCGTCCTCAGTTCTATTTCAGAACTACAGACGTTACAGGTGAAGTAGCTTTACCTGAAGGAACTGAAATGGTAATGCCTGGTGATAACATCGGTTTAACCGTTAAGTTAATTCAGCCGATAGCTATGGAAAAAGGTTTGAAGTTCGCTATCCGCGAAGGTGGCCGTACAGTAGGTGCAGGCCAGGTTACTGAAATCATAAAATAATCGGTATTTTTGACAATCGATATAAATTAGCTAATTAGCAATTTGCTAATTAGCTAATTTGATTTTACGGGCATAGTTCAATGGTAGAATAGAGGTCTCCAAAACCTTCGATCTGGGTTCTAATCCTAGTGCCCGTGCTTAGTAAAAGTAAACAAGTTGAAATGTTGATACGTTGAAAGGTTTTTACTAATCAACTTAATCAGCCAGTCAACTCAATCAACTTAAAAAAATGAATAAAGTTTCTAATTATTTCCGCGATTCTTATAAAGAATTGACTGAAAAAGTTACCTGGCCAACCTGGGCCCAGTTGCAGCAATCAACCTTAGTTGTTTTGGGTGCTACAATAATAATAATGGCCATAATAGGTTTAATGGATTTGGGCAGTAATGAACTGCTAAAACTTATCTATTCATTTTTCAGTTAATATATAAAGTAAGTGTATGGAGAATGTAACTGAGGAAAATGTTGTTCAACAGCAGGATACCAAATGGTATGTATTGCGTGTTGTGAGCGGCAAAGAGAGAAAAGTAAAGGAATATCTTGATAAAGACATAATCCGCAGCGGTTATGCTGAGGTTATAAAACAGGTATTTCTGCCAATGGAAAAAGTATATAAAGTGCAGAATGGCAAAAAGGTAATGCGTGAAAAGAACTATTTCCCGGGTTATGTTATGCTTGAAGTATTGGACGGAAAGCTTACAGATGATATGATTCATCACATAAGTAATGTGAGCAACGTAATGCATTTTTTAACCGATGGCAAAGGCTCAAAAGGCAATATTATTTCACTGCGCAAAAGCGAGGTAAATAAAATGCTGGGTAAAGTGGATGAAATGAGTGAAGCCGGTGGTATTACCATGAGCGAACCATTTATTATTGGTGAAACCATTAAGATTATTGATGGTGCATTCAACGATTTTAATGGCGTGATTGAAGAAGTGAATGATGAGAAGAAAAAGCTGAAGGTGATCGTAAAAATATTTGGGCGTTCTACTCCGGTTGAACTGAATTACATGCAGGTAGAAAAGCTTAGTTAAATACTTCTTTTCAAAAGAAAAACCACAGATATTCTCTGTGGTTTTTTTATGCTCCTCATTAATATCCTGATTCGAAAAATTGATCAGATAATAATCATTTAAAGTCTTTCCGCCGCCCGCAGCCAGCGTTCAGGAATATCGTTGTTTAAAGCAGTGGCATAATCTTTTCCGCTGCAGGCAACGAAGGTTTTATCAGGCAATTGCATCCACCAGCGTTGCGTTTTTTTACTTTGTAAAAACATCGTTTCAAAATCGGCAAACATCAGCCTGAATTCGTTAAAATACTCCCTTTGTTCAAGTGGCGCTTCATTTTTTCCCTTCTGAATACCATCCATTAAATACCAAAGCATGTGGCTAATTTGTTTGGCTGTGAGATCGCTTACATCCTGCTTATAATTATAACCATAAATGCCAATGCTGCCGGCAATACTGCTCATACCTGCATATTGCATCAGCATGCAGGCTTCTTCGCCGTTAAATCCGTTTGGAGTTATGCGGTTGGCAGGTGCATGGCTATACTGAATGGCCGTTATATCAAAACCAATTATATTGGCGTTGCGTACAACCGGTTCCATTGTTTCCATATGTTCTTTTACAATTCCAACGCGGTAGCAATCGAAGCGCAGCTTATCAATTGTTTCCAGCATTGACGGATGTACAAAATAGCTTTGAAAACCTATGTGATTATAATGCTTTAAATAATTGGGTTCTTTGGTAAACATTTGCATAAGAAAATTTTCAGCCGGCATGCGGCTGTCAACATTCATATCGAGAATAGCGTCTATACAAACAGCATCAACAAGTTTTTGCTGTTCCCCAAAAACATTATACTGCGCCATCATAATATCATGTGACCCGCCAATAACCACCACTTTTTTATCAAGCGCTGATAACTCACTCAATATTTGCTGCAATGCAGCATAAGTATCTTCCAATGAAGCGCCCGATTTTACATTGCCTATATCAGCAATTTTAACTTCCGCGTGCCAGTGATACAAATTATAAAAATGGGTCCGCACAGCATTAATGCCATCATCATCTCTTTTAGGCACACCGGCACCACGTGCTTCGCTGCAGCCAACAATAATAAGATCTGCAGCATCAACATCAGGAAAATTACTCGTATAAATATCTGCAGCGCTGCCTAATTGTTTGGAATTATAATCTTCATCATTATTCAGCAAGCTTAAATTAACAGGTTCAAGAAAATCTATGATTGTATCTATTGCAGAAAATGCCATATTGTATTTTTATTATAACAAACATAATTAAAATGAAGCTTTGGCAAAAGCACACTGGTTTTTAATTTTGAATTGTTTAACCCGCACCCGGATTATTTACAAAATATCTGTATATATTTTTGTTGAATGCCTTTGTATGCGAAATATGTATTGACTTTTTTAATGTTTACCGCAAGTATACAAACCTCTTTTGTGCAACCGCAATCTGCAGATATTCCTTCTTTAATTAATAATGAAACGGGTAATGACCAGAATAATAATGAGGATATAGAATCTTCGCTGAAACGAAAAATGTTTGTAAAGGTTTTTACTAATAAGGATAAGGCTTTTGTGGGTGAGCCACTTATGGCTACCTATAAATTTTATGTTGCCAGCGGCATAAACGACCGGCCTTCTGTAGCCAAACAACCTGAGTTTTCCGGATGCAGCGTAAAAGAATTAAACTTTGACCAGGGACCCGAATTTGAAAATATTAATAATGAAGCCTTTTCAGTTTATACAATCAGGAAAGTACAGTTAACCGCATTGCAGGAAGGAAGTCTTTCTCTGGGGAAAGCATACGTGAATAATTATGTGCAGGTATTTAATCCCAATGATGTTTTAACAACCAGGAAATTTAATATTACCGTAAGCAATAGTAATAAAACGGTAGATGTAATTAATTTACCTGAGAATAATAAACCGGAAAATTTTTATGGCATTACCGGCAAGTTCAGCATAAATGCAGTTATTGAAAATAATAAAATCCCTGTGGGTGAAAATGGAAATTTAATAGTAACGATAAAAGGTGCAGGCAATCTTGATGCTATTGTTCAGCCCGAAATTAACTGGCCCCAAAATGTGCAGCATTTTGATAGTAAAGACTCTCAGCATGTAAGCCAGAATGATTTTCCCATAACCGGCGACCGTGTTTTTAATATACCATTTGTTGGAAACAGGGAAGGAAATATCATTATCCCGCCAATAAGTTTCAGCTATTTTAATACTGACTTAAGAAGATATGAGACTGTACAAACAGACAGCATTCCTGTATTTTTCATAAAGGCACTTTCCCAAAAAGATGCAGCCAGTGAAATTGTAAATTATGATATAACCAACCGCAAATATTTATGGATTGTACCGGCAATTGCGCTGCTTGTGGCATTAACAGCGCTTATCTCCCACAGGCGTAATGATAAAAATAATCCAAAAAACATCACCATTTCAAGTACAGCCCCACCTGCATTTGAAACTCCCAGCCCTGCTTTTAAAGTAAAATATAAAACTGACTTCTCAAGGTATTTTGATGAACTGCACACTATTACCGATAACAAAACTTTTTTTATAAAAGCAAAAACTATTCTTACAAAAGCAGTTGCTGAAAAGCTTGATTCAACACAATACTCTGAACAGGTTTTAATGAATGAATTAATTAAAAAAACATGCAATGCACCCGTTTGTAATAAAGCGGCAGCTTTATACGAAGCTATTAACCTGAATTTATATGCGCCTTTTGAAACGCCTGCCGATCTTGATTTTTATTTTAAAGAAGTAAAGGAAACAGTTGAACAGCTGCAGCAGGAAGATTATTCAACGTATTTATAGCCCACCCCTCTTACAGAATGAAAGTGCTTCGGGTTGCGGCTATCTGTTTCAAAGTATTTTCTGAAATTAAGGATAAAATTATCTATCGTTCTTGTATTGGGATAAACTTTATAACCCCAAACCGATTGCAGTATTTTCTCTCTTGTTACAACCTGGTTTTTGTTTTCAATAAGCAGTTTTAGCAACATGGTTTCTTTCTTGCTTAACTCAACTTTATCACCATTATTCAATGTTGCTTCCTGTGCTTTAAAATCAATAATGTTGCCATCAAAATTATAGGTATCAAACGCAAAATCCTTATCGGAAATTTTTTTGTTTTTAATAATGAGTTTATCAATTCTTAATAATAATTCTTCAAGATTAAACGGCTTGGTTAAATAATCATCAGCACCCTTTTTCAGGCCCAAAACCCTGTCGCTCCCGGTATCCTTAGCGCTTAGTATTAAAACCGGAACATCGTTATTATTAATCCTGATGTTTTCTGTAACGGTTATTCCATCCATTTCCGGCAGCATTATATCCATAATGATAAGATCAAAATATTCTTCGGCCACTATCTTCATAGCCTGTGTTCCGGTAAAGGCAGAAGTAACGGAATAGCCTTCCATTTCAAGGTTCAGCTTTAATGTTTCGTGGAGATTTTCTTCATCTTCCACCAACAATATATTTGCTTTTTCTTCTTTCATTATACTTTAAATTCTACATTAAAAACACTTCCGGCAGGCTGGTTATCAGCGATGCTTATTTTACCATTATGACTTTCGGCAATCCGTTTGCAAAGATATAAACCTAACCCTGTACCTTTTGTGTTGCGCACTGTTTCATCTCCGCTGCGATAAAATTTTGTAAAAACCTTTTTCTTCTCTTCCTCGTTTATACCAACGCCTTCATCAATCACACTCAGAAGAACATTATTATAACCCACCAGCTTTATATAAACAGGTTTTCCTTTTGGTGAATATTTCAAGGCATTACTTATTAAATTATTTATCAGCAATTGCAGCAATAAACTTTCACCATTAATGAAGATGTTTTCTTCTATGTTTTTGATGATGGTTCTTGATGGAAAACGGGCAGCAAAATATATGGCGCATTTATCAACCAGCTCAGAAAAATCAATACTTTCCTTAGCGCTTAAATAATTGCCGCTCTCCAACTGCGATGTTATCAGAATATTTGAAACAAGCTCATTAAGCCGTTCTGTTTCCTGCAGGCTTGTTTTAATAAAATGCTGTTGCTTTTCTTCATCAAGTTTTCTTTTAAGCAAAGTTTCAAGGCTGAGATTTATAACAGCAATAGGCGTTTTTAATTCATGCGTAACAGCCATCATAAAATTTTGCTGCTGCCGGTTTAGCATAAATTGTTTCCGCACAGAACGATAAACAAATAATGCTCCTATCAATGTTACAATTACAAAAGTTATTCCTTCACTAATATACTGTGCCGTTTTGCGGGAATGTTCATCATTAAGTAAAAAAAGCTTTTGCTCATATGCAGCATCATCTTTATTC
>JAEWBD010000101.1 GCA_023391315.1 Bacteroidota bacterium
TGAACATCATGTCGAGGTAACGAGACATCTCCAGAATTTGAAGTTGTTGATACTTTAAGAGATTTCTCCTGTCGTCGAAATGACGATCAATGTGGTTGATTGAATTCGATTAACTTTTTAAAACAGCAACCCATCGCTGCTATGAAAATATGCAGCACAAGGGAGTCTACGATTAAAATCGGGATAGATGACACAACGGAAGCTTATAGGAGTTCATTGGTTGAAAACATAGAAAATAAAATTTAATCCTGAAATGATGAAGAAATATTTATTACCACTGTTAATGATTGTTGTTGCTGCATCGTGCGGGCAGCAGGAAAACAAAAGTGAAGATACAGGCACCACCACAAGCGATTCCACAAAAGAACGCGAAGTGTGGAGCAAAGAAAAAGCAAATGACTGGTACGCAACAAAAGGCTGGCTGGCTGGCAGCAATTTCACGCCCAGCACTGCCATTAATCAATTAGAATTCTGGCAGGCTGAAACATTTGATACAGCAACAATTGACAAAGAATTGGGTTATGCTGAAGGCATTGGTTTTAATGTGATGCGTGTGTTTTTGCATCACCTGGCATGGCAGGTGGATAAAGATGGTTTTAAAAACAGGATGGATACTTATTTAGGCATTGCCGATAAACATCACATACAAACCATGTTTGTGTTTTTTGATGATGTTTGGGATTCTGTTTATCATGCGGGTAAACAACGTGAACCTAAACCCGGCATACATAATTCAGGCTGGGTGAGAGATCCGGGTAAGTTGTATTACGATGAACCTGCTTTAGTTGATACATTGGAAATGTATGTAAAAGATGTGCTTACAACGTTTAAAAATGATAAACGCATTTTGATGTGGGATTTATACAATGAACCTGGTAACAGTAATTACGGGAACCAGAGTATGACATTATTGCAAAAAGTGTTTACCTGGGCAAGAGAAGTAAACCCGGATCAGCCTTTATCTGCAGGCGTTTGGAAGCCTGAGCTTACGGATTTAAATAAATTTCAGTTAGAGAACTCTGATATTATCACTTATCATAACTATAACAAAGAAGATGAGCATGCAAAAGTGATTGATTCACTTAAGAAATATGGCCGCCCGCTTATTTGCACAGAATATATGGCACGCACAAGAGGCAGCCTGTTCAGTAACATTATGCCTTTATTAAAGAAAGAAAATGTGGGCGCGATTAACTGGGGTTTTGTTGCAGGCAAAACAAATACCATGTATGCATGGGATACGCCAATGCCCGATGGTAAGGAGCCTAAAGTTTGGTTTCATGATATTTTCAGGAAAGATGGCACGCCATATAGTGAAGATGAAGTGAAGCTGATAAAGTCTTTAACAGGCAAATAGAGCAGCTCTCCACTCCCGGAGTGGGGCTTTGTAAGTTGCTGCAAATTTATAAAGTCAAAATATGTAACCGTAAAAATGTAACGCGGTCAGACGCTTAGAAGCGTCAGACTGTTGGCCATAAAATAATTAATAAACTAAACAAGCCGCCTTTATCAATTAATGATGCTTCATATACAAAGCATCGCCCCGACGCATCGGAAAAGAGGCTGAGGTAATTATTTATCATGAAAGTATTCAAACTATTAGCACTCTTATTAGTATCACAACAACTTTCTGCGCAGGTTGCAAAAGCGCCCGCCTATCCGTTGATCACACACAACCCATACTTCTGTGTATGGAGTTTTACCGATGAGCTGAATGCATCGCCCACGAAACACTGGACAGGCACGAATCAGTCGCTGATAGGTTTAATAAAAGTTGACAATAAGGTATATCGTTTTTTGGGAAAGGAAGAAAAAGCGCCTGAGACTATACTGCCTGCATCAGATGAAGCGGGTTATAGCGTTAAATATACTGAAGTGCAGCCCGCCGGTGGCTGGATGAATACTTCATTTGATGATAGCAAATGGAAAACGGGCGCAGCGCCCTTCAGCGATAATGACAGGCATGCAAAAACACTTTGGAAAAGCGCTGATCTTTGGGTGCGCAGAACATTTACATTGAATGCGGTTCCCGACAGGAAGTTATACCTGAAATTGTTTCATGATGATAACGTGGAAGTTTACCTGAATGGTGAAAAAATATACAGTAAGCACGGATGGAATAATCAAAATGAATATTTTGAAATGAATGATGCCGTTAAAAGCAAGCTGGTAAAAGGAAAAAATATCATCGCCATTCATGTGGCCAATACTGCCGGCGGGCAGGGTTTGGATTTTGGTTTAAGTATTGATCCAAAACCTGATGCTTCACTCAACAGTATTCAGCTTGCCAAACAGACAGGCCTGGATATGAATGCAACACAAACCGCTTATACATTTACCTGCGGAGCTGTTGACCTTGATGTAACCTTTACTTCACCATTATTGATAAACGACCTTGACGTAATGACAAGGCCCGTTTCATATATATCATTCAAAACAAAATCCAATGATGGCGCACAGCATAATGTGCAATTGTATTTTGGCGCAACAACAGACCTGGCTGTAAATGTGCCTGCACAACCAGTTAACGCATCTCAATATAATAATGGCGCACTTGCTTTGTTGAAAGCAGGCACCGTTGAACAACCTGTATTGCAAAAGAAAGGCGATAATCTTCGCATCGACTGGGGTTATGTTTACGTAGCCGCTCCTTTATCTTCAAAACCAAAGCAAAGCATTACATCTGTTGATAATGGCCTGAAGGATTTTATTACCAATGCAGCAGCAAAAAATATATCGACAGGTAAACAATTAATGCTGAACACTGTTTTTCCTTCAGAAAAAGTTGGAGCAACGGCTACTGAAAAACTCGTAATGGTTGGCTATGACGATTTATATGCCGTTCAATATTTTCATCAAAATTTGAAAAGCTGGTGGAAATTAAAAGACGGCGTTACGATTGAAGGCTTATTGAATCAATCTTATAAAGAATACAATGATGTATTAGCCAAATGCGATGCCGTAAATAAAATGATTTGGAACGATGCAGTGGCTGCCGGTGGCGAAACGTATGCAAAACTTTGTGTAACGGCTTATCGTCAGTCAATCGCTGCACATGCTGTTACAAAAAGCCCGGATGGTGAAATTCTTTTCCTGTCAAAAGAAAACTTCAGCAATGGTTCAATCAATACGGTTGATATTACTTATCCTTCAGCGCCTTTATACCTCACTTATAATCCTGAGTTGATCAAAGGCATGCTGAATGGCATTTTTTATTATACAGAAAGCGGCAATTTTAAAGAAGCTTATGCAGCGCATGATCTTGGCACTTATCCAATTGCAAACGGTCAAACTTATGGTGAAGGAATGCCGGTGGAAGAAAGCGGTAATATGATCATTACGACTGCCGCACTTTGCAAAGCGCAAGGCAATGCGGAATATGCAAAAAAACATTGGAATACATTAACACAATGGGTTAACTTTTTAGTGAAGGATGGCTTTGATCCTGCCAACCAGTTATGTACGGATGATTTTGCAGGGCATCTTGCCCGCAATGCAAACCTTTCTGCAAAAGCAATTGTTGGTATTGCGTGT
Organism: Bacteroidota bacterium; assembly: GCA_023391315.1. GTDB lineage: Bacteria > Bacteroidota > Bacteroidia > Chitinophagales > Chitinophagaceae > Parafilimonas. The sequence goes on from JAEWBD010000101.1 coordinate 3,535, forward strand.
TATGGTATGATGGCTGATATGCTGGGCGAAAAAGCAATAGCACAGCAATTTACCGATACAGCAAAGGCAATGGCTTTGCGCTGGATGCAAATGGCTGATGTGGGCGATCATTATGCACTCACGTTTGATAAAGGCAATACCTGGAGCCAGAAGTATAACCTGGTTTGGGATAAGGTGCTTGGCTTACATCTTTTTCCACAGGAAGTTTATGATAAAGAAATTAAATATTATCTCACCAAACAAAACGCTTTTGGTTTGCCTTTGGATAGCCGTAAAACTTATACAAAGAGTGACTGGATAATGTGGACAGCCGGTTTAACCAATAATAAAAATGATTTTGATGCACTGGTAGATCCATTATATAAATATGCAACAGAAACGCCCACCCGTGTGCCTTTGAGCGATTGGCATGAAACAACAGATGGCAGGCAGGTTGGCTTCCAGGCACGCAGTGTTGTTGGCGGCTATTTTATGAAAGTGCTGAAAGATAAGATGACGAAGTAAGTGATGAATTGTCTGTTATGAGTGGTGTCGTGAAAGTGAATGTGCCTTGTATGATTAAGCGTTGCATCCATATCAGGCAAGCAATTCATTTATAAGTAGCATCAACTTCTAGAATAAATCATGCACCCGCTCTTAAATTTTATGATCAAACTTCAAAGCGGGCACCCTCTTCATTTATGGAGAGGGAATGAGCGTGAGGTATGAAAAAAATCTTATTCATCATATCGCCAATAATCATTGTTGCATTAGCATCATTTGCCATTTGGCGCAGAATATATAAGGGGGAGAATGGAAGCTGGTTGCAAAGATTAATGTGATCGTGAATTGTCAAACGCGAATGTGTGTGCATGTAATGATTTTAATGCCTGGCAATCACTTAATAAAAAACAGAGATAAATAATATCAACTTTAAAATGATCAAACACCCGCTCTCGCATGATATAATGAAACTATATATTGAGATGTCTCCGGTTTATTAGGAGAAAAAGAGTGCGGTCTAAACTTTTTTGTATGTGTGATACAGACAGATTGCAAAGGCTTTTCCGGCAAATGCATCATACAGATCCCCTGATAATACGTGCACCGGGAAGAATAAATCTTATCGGCGAACATACTGATTACAACAACGGGTTTGTGTTGCCGGCTGCTATTGACAAGGCCATTTATGTTGCCGTAAATAAACGTAACGATCATAAGATTCATCTCTACGCAGAAGAATACAACGAAAATTACATTGCTGATATTGAAAAACTGCGACAGCCTAAATTTAACTGGAGTTGTTATGTATTGGGCGTTGTGGAGCAGTTGATAAAAAGAAATTATGCAATTACCGGGTTTAATATAGTGATTGACGGGGATGTGCCTGTTGGCGGCGGTATGGCTTCTTCTGCCGCTATTGAATGCGCCACAGCGCTTGCTTTGAATACATTATTCGATCTTAGGCTAAGCCGCCTTGATATGGTGAAGATTGCACAGAAAGCTGAGCAGGAATTTGTGGGTTTACAATGCGGCATCATGGATATGTTTACCAGTATGTTCGGCAAAAAAGATCATGTAATATGCCTTGATTGCCGCTCTTATGAATATGAATATTTTCCTTTTAAGCAGGACGGCGTTAAAATTGTTTTGCTAAACAGCAGCATCCGCCATTCACTTGCCTTTTCAGAATACAACAGCAGGAGAAGGGAATGTGAGCAGGGAGTGGCCTTGGTTCAGCGGCATCATCCGCACGTGCAAAGCCTGCGTGATGTAAATATGGAGATGCTTGATAAATATGTTGCACACGATAAAGTTGTATATAACCGCTGCCGTTTTGTTTTAGAAGAGAATGAAAGACTGCTTGCCGGCTGCATCGATTTGCAGAACAACGATATTGCTGCTTTTGGCAAAAAAATGTATGCCACCCATAAAGGACTGAGCAAACTGTTTGAAGTAAGCTGCACAGAGCTTGACATATTGGTTGATCTTGTTAAAAATAATTCCAATGTTATTGGCGCCCGTATGATGGGTGGCGGTTTTGGCGGCTGCACCATCAATATTGTAAAAGAAGATGCTGTGGAAGAACTGATCTATGAGGTGCGGGAAGCTTACAGGGAAAAAACAGGTTTTAATCTTGCCGCTTATGTGGCTTCAATAGAAGACGGCGCCTGCATAGCAGAAACCGCAACCAGCTTGTATCATGAGTAGCTTAAGAAAATATTTTGCATGTTGCTTTTTTATCGCCTGTTTTTATTACTGCAATGCACAGCCGGCAAAAGATTACAGGCCATGCATTGATTCAGTATATGATAATATTAACCGCTATTTTTATGATGCGGGCAATAAACTGTATTATGAAGAATACGCGCCTGGCGAAAAGCAGGTGCATTCATTTTTATGGCCTTTGTGCGCATTGATACAGGCCGCAAACGAAGCTTCTGTTATTAATCCTTCAGTTAATTACATTCAGCCTGTTGTTGATGCTGTTGATCAATATTATACTGCTGTAACATCATTGCCTTCTTACCAGGCTTCTGTTGTAAAAGAAAAAAAAGATGATGCTTTTTATGACGATAACCAATGGATAGCTATTGCATATATAGATATTTATAACCGTACACGTGAAATGAAATATTTAAATGTGGCGAAGGCAATCTATGATTTTATGATGACGGGCTATGATACCGCTGCCGGCGGTGGCTTGTATTGGAAGTATGCGGATAAAACAACCAAGAACACCTGCTCCAACGGCCCGGGAATTTTAATTGCATTGCAGTTGTATAAAATAACGGGCGATAAAAAGTACATACAAACAGCCCTGCAGTTATACGATTGGGTAAATGCACGTTTGCAATCACCGGATGGATTGTATTATGATAACATAAAAATTCCTTCGCTTAAAATTGATTCAGCCAAATACACCTACAACACCGGCACCATGCTGCAATCGAATGTTTTGCTGTATAATATTACGCACGATAAAAAATATTTACAACGTGCGGAAGGCATTGCTGCATCAGCAACAAAATTTTTTTATAAAAAGAATAAACTGCCTGGCCATTACTGGTTTAATGCTGTTATGCTGAGAGGTTATATAGAATTGTACAATATCAATCACGATAAACAGTTGCTTCATTTATGGCATAACGAAGCGGAAAGGATATGGCATGAAGAAAAAGATATCAATGGTTTATTGGGGCGTAATGCAAAAAAGAAAAGCCTTATTGACCAGGCGGCAATGCTGGAGATTTGCGCAAGATTGCAGGCAGTGAAATGAGTGTTCAGATAGGTAACCCCGGGTTTAGCTGATATAAAAATATAATGTGCAAAGAAGTGACCCGTCGCGGTGGGCTGCCATCTGTTCTGTCGCATGTAGCATATCATTATTAAAAAACAACGAAGTTGTTTAAATAAAATAATTATGAAGGCACACATTATTGCGGTTTTTTTAGTGCTGTTTGGAACAATAGCCAATGCGCAAAAAACTTTTACGAATCCTTTGCTGCCAAGCGGTCCTGACCCCTGGACGATTTACCACGATGGCTATTACTATTACACCAATTCAACCGGGCACAACATTACTATATGGAAAACAAAAAATATTGCTTACCTGTCTTCTGCAGAAAAAAAAGTGGTATGGACGCCACCGCCCAACAAAGAATATTCAAAACAGTTATGGGCGCCTGAAATTCATTTCTTCCAAAATAAATGGTATGTATATTTTGCTGCAGACAGCGGCAATAACAATGATCACCGCATGTACGTACTGGAGAATGCATCGGCTGATCCTTTGCAGGGCGAATGGATATTGAAAGGCAAGCTTACTACACCCGAAGATAAATGGAGTATTGATGGTTCAGCCATCGAATTGAATGGCAAATTGTATTTTATATGGAGCGGATGGAAAGGCGATGTGAATGGCGAGCAGGATATATACATAGCGGCCATGAAAAACCCATGGACGATTGAAGGCAAACGTACATTGTTATCGAAGCCTGAATATGAATGGGAATTAAATGGTGATTTGAATTCACCGAACGACCCTGCCCATGTGAGTGTGAATGAAGGCCCTGAATTTTTATTGCATAATGACAAAATATTTTTGATCTATTCTGCCAGCGGTTGCTGGACGGATCGTTATGCACTGGGCATGTTAACCGCCAGTGTTAATGCAGACTTGCTCAATGCCGCTTCCTGGAAAAAATCTGCACAACCTGTATTTCAATCTTCTGTTGCCAATAAAGTGTATGCACCGGGACATAACAGCTTTTTTGTTTCACCAAACGGAAAAGAAAACTGGATATTATATCATGCCAACAGTAATCCCGGTGATGGATGTGGCAATAAACGCAGCCCACGTGCGCAAAGGTTTACATGGAATGCTGATGGCACACCCAATTTTGGCGAACCGGTTGCTGAAGGTGTGCAATTAGATGTGCCTGCGGAATGATTTTAGTGAATCGTGAATGTAAGTTCAATAACAGCCTGTTGTTTATGCCCAGTCAATTAAAATATATTTTCCTGTTAATGGCTTTTTCTGTTGTGATGAATAATATTTTTTCGCAAACCATGCTTGCAGATAAGGTTGCTTATTATCCAAGAGTAGCGCAAATGCAAAACGGCGACTTTATTGCAAGCTTTGATAATGGCAATACCGGCGCATTTTATGAAAGTAAAGACAGCGGTAAAACATGGAAGCCTGTTTCAAACCTTGAAGAAATTACGCCGCCACGCAATTGCTGCAGCGAATTGTATGCATTCCCAAAAAAAATAAGCGGTAACAAAGCCGGTACATTGCTTTGGGCAACTTCTGTTGGCACAGATCAAATACCTAGAACAAATTGTTCTATCCGTATTTATAAAAGTGATGATACAGCCCATACATGGCAATTTTATGCTACTGCAGTTGAAGGTAAGGTTGGTTTATGGGAACCTGAGTTTATAGTGGATGATAAACAAAATTTATTAATGTTTTTTTCAAGCGAAGAATATAAAGCACAAGGTTATAATCAAATAATAGCCCACCGCATTTCAACAGATGGAGGTTTAACCTGGAGTAATGATATAAAAGATGTTGCCGTAAATGATAATATCAAACGCCCCGGAATGCCAACAGTAGCGAAGCTTCCTGATGGCAGGTATATTATGTGTTATGAAGTATGCGGCAACAACTGCGATACGTATATACGTTACTCAAAAGATGGCGATGATTGGGGCGATGCAAAAGATTTGGGTGTGAGGGTTGAATCAACTAATGGAAATCATTTTTCACATGCGCCAACAATTGCATGGTTTGATAACGGAACAAAGAATGGTATATTGTTGTTGATAGGACAGGTGTTGAATAAAAATAATGATAACAAATTGGCTGATGAAAATGGCAATGTGTTTATGATAAACCGTAATAATGGCAAAGGTTTGTGGACTGAAGTGAAAGCGCCTGTTGCTTCGCCGTCGGATGGAAAAAACCCTTGCGAGAATTATAGTTCGCAATTGTTGTTGTTGAATAAACAAAAAGTTTTAGGGCTTGCATTAAAGAAAGTAAACGGTGCCTGCCGTTTGTTTTATGATACGAATAATTTGAATGATAGTTTGAATAAACGTTAAGATTGTGACTCGTCATGTCGAGGTACGAGACATCTCTGGAAATTAAAGTCGTTGATAATTCAAGAGATTTCTCCTGTCGTCGAAATGAAGTTGAAAGTTCAAAAACATCATTCATTAAACTCATCAACTCATGAAATATTTTTCAATCATTTTTATCTTATTCATTTCGATAGTTAGCCATGCGCAAACAAAACACAATCCTGTAATCAATGCAGACTTTCCTGATCCAACTGTGATACTTGCGCACGATGGAAAATATTATGCTTATGCCACCAACGGCAGGCATGATGGCAAACTGAATAATATTCAGCTTGCCTCTTCAACTGATCTTTTTAACTGGACCTACCTTGGCGATGCCCTGCCGCAAAAAGCTTCATGGGCAGGCACTACACAGAATTACTGGGCGCCGCATGTTTTATATGATGAAGACATAAAACAATATGTAATGTTTTATTGTGCAAAAAGCGATGATACAACGTATGGCATGTGTATTGGCGTTGCGTTTGCATCAAAACCAACCGGCCCTTTTGTTGATAAAGGATCGCCACTCATGAAAGGAAAAGATTTTAAAGTACTTGACCCGGTGGCAATGACCGACCCAAAGACAAAAAAGAAAATTTTGTATTTGGGCTCTGCTTTTGCACCCATCAGCATAAGTGAATTAACGGATGACTGGAAAGATACCGTTGCAGGCAGTAAAGCCATTCCTTTATTATTTACCAACACTGAAAAAGAATATACAAAACTTATTGAAGGCGCCTGGGTCGATTATCATGACGGCCAATATTATTTGTATTATTCAGGCGATAATTGTTGTGGTGATAATGCTAACTATGCAGTAATGGTTGCACGTGCCGATAATGCTTTTGGCCCGTTTACAAGACTGGGAGAAACCCGCGCGGACAGCAGTAGCGTTATTCTTGCAAAAGATGATACATGGTTTGCGCCCGGCCACAATTCCATTGTGCACGATAAGGATGGAAATATATGGATGGCTTATCATGCCATATGGAACAGGGAAGCGGCTGCTTCACGGGCAGAAAAGAAAAATAAATATGTACGGCGTGTAATGTGTATTCAACCGGTTGTATATAAAAATGGATGGCCGGTTGTTGAAATGAATTATTAACCCTTTAATATATCAACCATGAAAAAGTATTTATTACTGCCCGTTGTAACACTTATATTCAGTGGTACATATGCCCAGAAACAATTAACCCAATATTTATTTCCGGAATTTACGGAAGGAAGTGTATTACAAAAATCGGGAACAGTTACAAAAACGCAGCTCAATTACAACACTCTCACGCAGGAAATGATATTTAAACAGGGTGAACAATTGCTCGCATTGGATAAGATACAGGAAATAGATACGGTTTACCTGAACGGTAAAAAGTTTGTGCCGGGCGATAACCTGTTTTACGAAGTAGCCACGCAAACCCCTGTTGCTTTGCTTTTACAACATACATCTGATATTATTCCATCGGGTAATGAAACCGGTTTTGGCAAATCGCAAACAACTGCAGTTACAAATATTACAGACCTTAAGCGGGGCGGAAGGGCTTATTCCTTATCGCTGCCGGATGAGTATAGCTTTAAGAATAAAACGGCATGCTTTTTAAAGAAAGAAGGAAAATACATTTTGGTCACCAATATAAAAGATATCAAAAAAGTTTTTGCCGATAAAGAAAGCGTGATAGAAGATTATACAAAAAAGAATAAGGTGAATTTCAAAAAGCCGGAAACGGTTGCTGCTTTAATTGAATTCTGTAACAGTAATTAAAACTGATGAAACCGGCTTGATAATTTCTCCCACACCAGGGAATACATAGCGAGGTTCCATAAGACAATTTAAAAGAAATATGCACGCATGAAATATTTATTACCCGCCATTTGTTTATGCATTTCCGTTATTGGTTATTCGCAAGGTCTTGTTCGCACTAACCAGTATGATAAAAAAGGTAAAACATCATTATTTGTTACCGATAGTGTTATTTCAATAAGCTGGCCAACAGGCAATGATGATTATGGAAAGATGTTACTTGATCTTTCAAAAAATAAGCCCTTGTTTAAAGCAATTTCAACAGGCGATAAAACATCATTAAAGAATATTGCTAATAACATTGATCCCGCCTTTATATTAACTGTTGGCAAACGTGACCTTGTTTCTCAAAATGGCTGGAATATATTTTTTGATAAAGTGCCGCTGAAACCGCATCAGTCTTATGTTGTAAATTTTTTAAAAGATAGTGCGGCAGTTATTACTGAAGGCTCACATACCATCATCAGGATTTATAATATGCAGGTCGCTTCTTTTAATGGCTTCCTGGAAATAACGGTTTATAACGGAAGCCCTTTATTTAATGTGGCTGCCGTGCTTTCTACCAATATTGATTCAACAGCCATTTTATATGATGCGGGTTTAATGGGTAAAGCAGAAGAATGGAATAGCATTATATGGAATAACACAAACAACCAACTGGTTTCAACTTTCATTAACCCTGCTGATACAGCAAAAAATATAGCAGTAAAATACAGAACGATTGCTGCTGAAAATACAAGTGGCAGCATTGCTGTGTTTCCTGCGCCACATCAATATTTTTACCCGCTGGATGAAGCATTTAATTTAAAGTTCACATGGTATGGTAATAATTACCGTAACATGCTAAACGGGTTTGGCATGGGTATAAGACAGGAGCCTGAAGGCGATAAACGTTTTGTGCCCTGGTTTAATGCGCCGCCGGGTACTAAACAACGTTTGAATTTCTTTTGTTTGATAAGCAGCAGCAACGCCGGTAAAAATCTGGATGCCGTAAAAAAGTTTACGCATAACGACCGGTATGTTGCACTCCCCGGTTATAAAACCATGAGCAGCCATTTTCATAATGAGTTTATCATGAGCGTAGTATTGAAAGGAAAACCAATACCTGAACGTCCTTCATTTGTTGATGTTTTTAAGAATACCGGTATTGACATTGTTCACCTTGCAGAGTTTCATTACACTGCTCATCCAAAAGGGCCTGACAGTACAAGGCTGAATGAATTGCAGGCGCTGTTTGAGCAATGCAAAAGATTATCGGGTAACGATTTTTTATTGTTGCCGGGAGAAGAGCCCAATGAGTTTTTTGGCGGGCATTGGCTGGCGTTTTTTCCAAAACCGGTGTATTGGATCATGAGCAGAAATACAAATACACCTTATTTGAGTTTTGATAAACAACATGGAAAGATTTATCATATTGGTGATACAACAGACATGTTCAATTTATTGAAAGATGAAAATGGATTGGCCTGGACGGCGCATCCGCGCACAAAGGGTTCTGTTGATTATCCTGATAAATATAAGAACGCATCTTTCTTTGCTTCTGATCATTTTTTAGGGGCAGCCTGGAAGGCAATGCCAGCCGATCTTTCACAACCGCGTTTGGGTAAACGTGTTTTGGATTTAATGGATGATATGAATAACTGGGGTTTGAAAAAGCATGTGATAGGTGAAGCCGATGTTTTCACCATTGAACCTGAAAATGAAATGTATGCACATTTGAATGTAAACTACCTGCAGTTAAACACGCTTCCCAAATTTGATGAAGGCTGGCAACCGGTTTTAACTGCCATGCAGCAGGGAAAATTCTTTACAACAACGGGTGAAGTATTGATCCCTTCATTTACTGTGAATGGCAAATCAACAAATGAAATGGCAAAGACTGATGCAAACGGCAACGTAAAAATTAATATGCATTTAAACTGGACTTTCCCTTTGCAGTTTGTGGAAATAATTTCCGGTGACGGAAAAAATGTTTATCGCGATAGCATCAGCTTAAACAATACCACTGCTTTTGGTGATAAGGATTTTACATTCAACATCAATTTAAAAAACAGGAAATGGGTTCGCGCCGAAATATGGGATGTTGCCGTTAACGGCGCCTTTACACAAACGGTATGGCTGGAGTGAGGAATGCTGCAGGCGCAATCTTCTCTAAAAAAATATTACATTCAAACAACGCTTTTGCTTATTACCCGGTTATTGTAATTGCATATTCCTGTTGAATAACGGCATTGTGCTGATTGAAGAAAATTGTACCTTTCTTACCGGCATGTGAAAAAGTTTTTTTTACTATACATCCTGCTTTCCTCGGCTAAAGCCGCCGTGGCAGACCACATTACAGGCGGTGAGATATATTATACACTTACCGGTTCCTCTTCAGGCCAATATACTTATAATATTACCCTTAAACTCTTTATGATTTGTAATACGGCAAGAGAATTTAATAATCCTACTTACATATCTTTTTTTGACAGGGGTACGAATGCGAGAATAAAAGATGTAAGCGTTATTTTATCGTCAACGCAGGTTATCAGTGAGCAGGCCGGCGGCCCATGCATGACCAATCCGCCGCTTATCTGCTATCGTGCCGGTTATTATAATTTCTCTGTAACGCTGCCTGCTTCTCAAAATGGTTATGTGCTATCATCGAGTGTTGTATACCGGGTTGATGATATGCGTAACCTTGTGGCCGGTTACAACCAGATTGGGGCTACCTATACGGCAGAAATACCGGGCAATACAGGCATTGCAAATGCGCCGGCCAATAACAGCGCAAGGTTTACAGGAGATGACCTGGTAGTAATGTGCGCCAATAATTCTTTCTCTTACAGTTTTGCCGCAAAAGACGATGACGGTGATAAACTGCGTTACACGTTCTGCAATGCATACCGTGAATCAGCCGGTGGCGGGTTTGGAGGGGAACGCAGTAATCCGCCCAGCCCGCCGCCTTACAGTTCTGTGCCTTACGGGCAAGGTTATAGTGGCGGTTCACCATTGGGCCCTAATGTTTCTATCAATCCCAATACAGGTGTTATAACAGGCCTTGCACCGCCTGCGGGTACTTATGTAATAGCCGTTTGCGTTGATGAAATACGTAATAACGTTGTAATAGCCACACAGCGAAAAGATTTACAGGTAACCATTACCTCCTGCACTATTGCGGCTGCTACATTGCTGCCTGAATATAGATTATGCGCTGATACGAAAACCATCAGCCTTGCCAATCTTTCAAACAGCCCGTTGATAAATACATGGAATTGGCAGTTTATCAATAATGAAGGAAATACCGTTTTTACTACAACACAGCAGCAGCCCGGTTTTACTTTTACAGACACGGGTGTATATCGTGTGAAACTGGAAATTAATAAAGGTGGCGAATGCGCTGATTCAACATCGTCATCTATCAGGGTTTACCCGGGCTTTAAAGCAGGTTTTAGGTTTAACGGATTGTGCATGAACAAGCCAACACAATTCACGGATACATCTTCTTCCGTTTACGGGCTGATAAATTATTGGGATTGGGATTTTGATGATAATACGGTTACGGATGTTTCGCAATTGCAAAATCCATCTTATACCTATACTTCCAACAGCCTAAAGAATGTAAGGTTGATTGTTGCAGATACGAAGGGTTGTATGGATACTGTTTTTAATACAGTGAACATTATGGACAAGCCGCCGGTTAACCTCTTGTTTAAGGATACGCTTATCTGTAAATCAGATTCTGTGCAGTTATCTGCAAATACCGGCGGCGCATTAACATGGTCCCCGGTTATGTTTATGAACAATAATAATACGCAATCGCCTGTTGTAGCGCCACCTGCAACAACTGTTTATTATGTTGATCTGGATGATAATGGATGCCTTAACCGGGATTCTGTTATTGTAAATGTAACAGATCATGTGGAGCTGAGTGTTATGGCTGATACAACTATTTGCAGCGGTGATGTTATTTCATTAAACATTGTGTCCGATGCATTGAAATATACCTGGTCGCCGGCTGCATCTTTAAACAATGCTTTTGAAAAGACGCCGGCGGCAACACCGCCTGGCACCACCAGTTATGAAGTGATTGCAGCAATTGGAAGCTGCACTGCAAAGGATAACATACTTGTTTCAACAGTTGATTATCCTGTTGCTGCCGCCGGTAACGATACAATGATCTGTTTTAACACACCGGCCACGCTTCATGGATTCACCGATGGTAGTTCATTTGCCTGGTCGCCTCAAACCGGTTTGCAAAACCCTGCCTCGCTTACAACGGCGGCTTATCCGGGCAAAACCGCATCTTACATATTAACTGCCTACGACACAAAAGGTTGCCCTAAACCGGGTGTAGATACAGTAACGGTTACGGTTTTGCCAATTCTGAAAGCTTATGCTGGAAATGATACGGCGGTTGTTATTAATCAACCTTTACAGTTAAATGCAACGGGCGGGGTGAGATACGAATGGCAGCCACCAGCTTCCCTTTCAAATGCCGGCATTTCAAACCCTGTTGCTCTTTATACAATGCCTGATGAAGGCATTCACTATACGGTTTTTGTGTATAATGAGGCGGGTTGTGTTGATACAGCTTCGCTTACTGTAAAAGTCTATGCCACTTCACCAACGGTATTTGTGCCAACCGGCTTTACCCCCAACGGTGACGGAAGAAATGATATTTTAAAACCCATAGCTGCCGGTATGCAGCGTGTTGAATCGTTTAATGTTTATAATCGCTGGGGGCAACTGGTATTCCGCACTTCTGTAAATGGCAAAGGCTGGGATGGAACTGTAAACGGTAAACAGCAAGGCGCAGGCACTTTTGTGTGGATGGTAAAAGCCGTTGATTATACCGGTAAACCTTACATGAAAAAAGGAACGGTGGTGCTGATAAGATGATAGCTTTTAATTTTCGTTCCATTAATGCAAAACGAGGTATTCTGCTATAAAATTTTGCATGCTGCAACCCGTTCCTTTGCACGGCTTAAGCCAATGGCGCCCTTACTTCCTGCTGTAATTAGGCGCTTCCCGTGTAATTTCAATATCATGTGCATGACTTTCCCGCATGCCTGCATTGGTAATTTTTACGAAGGTGGCCTTTTGCAAATCAGCAATTGTTTTCGCGCCGCAATAACCCATACCAGCACGCAAACCGCCGTTAAACTGGGCAACCACTTCACTTAAAAATCCTTTGTAGGCAACGCGACCTTCAATGCCTTCTGGCACGAACTTTTTAATGTCGTCTTCTACGTCCTGGAAATAACGGTCGCTGCTGCCTTGCGCCATAGCCGAAATGCTTCCCATGCCACGATATTCCTTAAACTTCCTTCCTTCATAAATAATGGTTTGGCCGGGGCTTTCTTCCGTGCCGGCAAAAATGCTTCCCATCATCACCGTATCAGCGCCGGCAGCCAGTGCTTTTACCATATCGCCTGTATAGCGAATACCGCCATCTGCAATTAACGGTGTGCCCGAAGATTTTAAGGCGCCTGCTGCCTCCATAATGGCAGTTAGTTGCGGAACGCCGGTGCCTGCCACAATTCTTGTGGTGCAAATTGAACCCGGGCCAATGCCTACTTTCACTGCGTCAGCGCCTGCTTCTGCTAGAGCTTTTGCGCCTGCCGCCGTGCCTATATTGCCGGCAATAACCTGCAGGTTTTTAAAGTTTTTCTTCAACCCTTTTAAAGCGGTAATTACGCCTTTGCTGTGGCCGTGGGCACTGTCTAAGGTTACAATGTCAACACCTACATTTACGAGCGCTGCCGCCCGGTCATTTAAATCTCTTGTAATGCCTAAGGCTGCACCAACCAGCAGTCTTCCAAACTCATCTTTAACAGCATGCGGATAATTGCGGAGTTGTAAAATATCCCTGTAGGTAATCAACCCCGTAAGCTTGCCGGCTTTGTTTACAACTGGCAGCTTTTCAATTTTATATTTATGCAGAATGGTTTCTGCTTTTTTGAGATCAGTGCCATCAGGCGCGGTAATAAGGTTTTCTTTTGTCATAGCCTCACTTACCTTTTTCTTCTTATCCGTTTCAAACCTTAAATCGCGATTAGTGAGAATACCAACGAGAAAATTGTTCTTGTCAACAATCGGAATGCCTCCGATCTTATTATCTTTCATCAGTTTGAATACATCGCCAATGGTTGCATCGGGCGTAAGCGTAATAGGGTCAACAATTAAACCGCTTTCGCTGCGTTTTACCTTTCTCACCTGCTCAGCCTGTCTTTCAACCGACATATTTTTATGCAAAATGCCCAGCCCGCCTTCTCTTGCCAAAGCAATTGCAAGACTGGCGTCTGTAACAGTGTCCATGGCTGCGGACAGCATGGGAATATTAAGTTTAAGTGATTTTGTAAGTCTTGTTGAAATGTTGGTTTCCCGGGGTAGGACCTGGCTATAAGCAGGCATCAGGAGAACGTCATCGAAGGTTAAACCTTCACCAAAAAAACGGGTTGCTTTTGAATCTTTATTTATTGTTGCCATGTGCAAAGATATAGCGGCAAATAATTATGCACAAATTTTGAAATATAGAATACGTTAATTCCGCTTTTAAAAGTGCCGGGATTTTTATAAGTTTATGCAATTATTAAATACTTCTATGCAGAAAACCTGCGTGTTATTCGTATTCTTCTTGTTTTTTTATGGCTGCAAGCATGGTAAAGCAGACCTCGCCGGCAATGAAAAGATCAAAGCCGAAGATTTTCTTGCAGCATTCCCAAACCTGAAACTTCCTGCTTATATCCGTGACACCGCTTTGAAAAATTTTGGTGATTCAACGATTATAAGTGCTGCTGTTTTTACACAATTTATTGCTGATACCGCATGGAAAAGGTTTGTAAAAAACGCGGAGAAAACGGTTATTCACCCGGCTGGTATTATCCATACAAATGATAAAGATTTTTTACTGGCAACTTTTTCAGAAAGCCGGCAAACAAGCCTTGGGGTTTTTGTTTTGAATGATAAGCACGCATTTCTTTCATCATTTCCGCTATTAGTTTCCAATGAAAAAGATGGTTATAATCATAGTGTTTCTATAACTACAGAACCCACATTTATTCTCAAAAAAGAAAAGGTAATTAATAATGTGAGCCTTTATACGAGAAACGGATTTGCCTACAGTGCGTCTGCCGGAAATTTTTCAAAAGTGTTAAGTGATTCAAATGAAGACACGGCGAGGAATAACGAGATTATTAACCCGATAGATACGCTTCCCGTTACTAACAAATACAGCGGTGATTATATAAAAGATAAGAAGAATTTTATTTCTATACGTGATGGAAAAAATGCAAATTCTTATTTCTTTTTTGTGCATTTTGAAAAAGGCAGCGATTGTATTGGTGAATTAAAAGGCACATTAAACTTAACCGGTGAAAAAGATGGCATATTTACAGAAAGCGGTGATCCCTGTGTAATCCGTTTTAAGTTTACAACAACTGCCGTTACGGTGAAAGAAGAAAATAACTGCGGCAACCATCGCGGCATAACCTGCCCCTTCGATTTTACATTTAAAAAGAAAAAGCCCGCCAAAAAAGCAAAGCCCGAATAGCGCGTGAATTACTTGCTGATTGTGTAAAAAGTACGTTTATCATTTTAACGTTATATTGCGGCGCTTTTTATAAAAAATCAACAGCGTTATGGATTTTAAAAATTTTAAAGTTCCCTATACATCAGACGATCGTTATTCTAAAAAAGTTGCTTATTTCTCAATGGAGTTTGCCATACATCAGCCATTGAAAATTTATAGCGGCGGCCTGGGCTTTCTTTCAGGTTCACATCTTCGCAGCGCTTATGAGCTAAAACAAAATCTTATAGGCATTGGCATTTTATGGAAATACGGGTATTACGACCAGGCCCGCAACCAGGATCAAACCCTGCAGGTAACCTGGATGGAAAAAATATACAGCTTTCTTGAAGATACAGGCATAAAATTCCAGATAACTGTGCACGATGTGCCGGTTTGGGTGAAGGCCTATTATCTCAATCCCGAAACATTTAATTCGGCGCCTCTATTTTTATTAAGCACCGATTTGCCGGAGAATGATTATGTGTCTCAAACTATCTGTCACCGTTTATACGATGCCAATGTTTCCACAAAAGTTGCGCAGTTTATGCTGCTTGGCATTGGCGGCGC
Organism: Bacteroidota bacterium; assembly: GCA_023391315.1. Taxonomy (GTDB): domain Bacteria; phylum Bacteroidota; class Bacteroidia; order Chitinophagales; family Chitinophagaceae; genus Parafilimonas. The sequence continues at coordinate 19,068 of JAEWBD010000101.1, forward strand.
CAAACTGATAGATGAATTAAATTTTAATCCCGATTTATATCATTTAAATGAAGCGCATGGCATTTCATCTGCGTTTTATTTATTACAGAAATATAAAAGCGTTGAAAAACTCAGGCAGCACCTGGTATTTACCACGCATACACCTGAAGAGGCGGGAAATGAAAAACACGATATCTACCTGTGTCAGAAAATGAGTTATTTCTGCGGCTTTAGCATTGATGAAGTTAGAAAGCTAACAGGCATTGAAGATGACCAGTTCAACCATTCGCTGACGGCGCTGCGGTTTGCAAAAATGGCTAACGGTGTTTCAAAACTGCATGGAAAAGTAGCGAATGAAATGTGGAATAAATACAGCGGTATTGCCCCTATCACTTCCATCACCAATGCGCAAAACTGGCGCTATTGGGCCGATAAGCAGTTATATGCTTCTATGGATGAAAACAACGACTGGCGTTTTGATGACCGTAAATGGTATTTGAAAAAACGTGCTTTTGAGATTGTTGCCGATCAAACCGGCAAGCTGTTTAACCCCAGTATTTTAACCATAGTTTGGGCACGCCGTTTTGCAGGATATAAGAGGGCCGATTTTCTCTCGTGGGATATGGAGCGTTTTAATGCGCTGATAAACAATAAAAAATACCCGGTGCAAATCATCTGGGCAGGCAAGCCTTATCCTGTGGATTATCCTGCCATCACACAATTCAACAACCTTGTTCAATTAAGCAAGAATTATAAAAATGTTGCAGTGCTCGTTGGATATGAACTGGCGCTGAGCAAACGTTTGAAACAGGCCTCGGATATCTGGCTGAATAACCCACGTGTGCCACGGGAGGCCTCCGGCACAAGCGGTATGACGGCTGCTATGAACGGGGCTATTAATTTTTCTACTGATGATGGCTGGATACCGGAGTTTATTAATAATGGAAATAATGGTTTTGTGGTGCCGAAGGCAGATTACAGGAATATGAATGTGCAGGAGCAGGATACCTATGATCTTGATAAAATATACGAGATACTGGAACAGCAGATATTGCCTTTGTACTACGATCAGCCTGATACGTGGCGCCAGATAAGAAAGAATGGCATGCGTGACGTGCGTGTACAGTTCGACAGTAACCGCATGGCACATGAATATTATGAGAAACTTTATAAGTAGTGGTAATTAAAGTGCGTGGTATCACTCTTCACACTAGCATTTAATTTAGCAGCACTTCTATATTATTCGATAGTTAATAATTACAATACCAGCATTAAGATTATGGGCAGTTTTTACATTTGCCCATAATTATTTTTAGTTATGATGAAATATACATATTTAATAACGATTGCAGTTTTGTTATATTCCACCAGCTTTGCACAGCCATCTGTAACAGATAAGGTGCAGCGCCCCAAACTTGTTGTGGGCATTGTGGTTGACCAGATGCGCTGGGATTACCTGTA
>JAEWBD010000228.1 GCA_023391315.1 Bacteroidota bacterium
CAGTATACCTGCCCGGAGGGGCACCATTATCTGCAGGAACCTGGCTATTCAAATTACGTGTAAGATATTTACTCCAATCGCCGGGAAACTTAGCTTCCACCTGCACGCTGGTAAACTCTTTATCATAATCTTCTGTAGCAACCTTGGGAGCTTCTACTTTACCTGTTCCTTTTTCCACAGGTGCTTCAACCACATCAGATTTAATACCTTCCTGGTTAAAAGCCCCAATCTTAGTATCCTCGAGCTTTTCCTGTTCAGGTGGTTTCTCCTCAGGCTTTACTTCCTCATCCTTTACAATTTTAGGAGGAGTAAATTTAGTAACCTGCACCTTAGGCGGTTCTTTTGGAGGAGGTGGTGGGGGTGGTGGTTCATCTTTCTTCTCCGGCTGCTTAATGTCTTCCAGCACCACATCTTTTACCTCCATTTGCTTAGGCTTACCTTCATCAATCTTTTTTGCTATTGCCGAACCAATGAAGATAATAAGGCATACAGCAAGCATAGTGATAAGTGCACTTACCATACGCTTGTTGTAAGTCTTTCTTAATTCGTAAGCGCCATAAGCTTTATTCCTTCCATCGAAAAGGATGTCCAGAATATCGGCGTTTAATATCTTATTTGCTTCCATTTACTAATAAAGTTTAATTCTTTAGATGCTCAATGCGCTCAATTTCCATAAACTATTGTTCAGGCGGTGCTTCCCCCTCTGTTATCCGCACATACCTGTCTTCCACCGGGGAAATATCCACAACAGCATAACGCTTAACAACATTGATGCTCATTTCATCAAGAATATCGATAAAATTTTTATACGTACTCTCGTCGTTCGGTTTTATTACCACCACAAGATTTGTATCCGCTTGTTGCTTTTTATCCATTATTACTTTGCGGATATCCTTAAAGTTAGAAGATTTGAAATTGGAAGCATCCGGAGCCAGCTCACCTTCATAATAGAATATATTATTATCTTTTCCAAGAAGGAGTGTTAATGCACCCGACTGTTTGATTTTATTCTGATCTTCTTCTTTTACTTTATCATCAGGTAAAGCAAGGCGCATTGCCGTTGGCTGGCTGATGGTTGTAGTAAATACAAAGAAAGTAATCAGCAAAAAACCAAGGTCAACCATAGGTGTTAAATCAACCCTTGTGGAAAGTTTTTTACCCTTTTTGACGCCGGGGCCTTTTTTATGGCCACCGCCGCCCGAAGTATCCATTTCTGCCATAACACAAATATTTTCGTTAAAGATTATTTATTCTGCAACTGCTCCACCAGCATCCTTCTTGCTCATATTCAATTTATATAGATCGGTACCTTCGGGAACACCAGAAGGATTTGTAACCATCTGGAATTTAAATTCATCATTCTTTTTAAAGGCAGTAAGAATGTTTTTAAATACAGGGTATTTAGCTACGTTATCACCTTTTAAAATCAGGTCCATTTTTGATCCCTGATAGGCTGTTTTAGCTGCCCTTATCCATTCAATCATCTGGTTGTTGGTAGTATCCTGTGCGGGAATGCCTGAAGGCAGGTTTTTTGCGGTAATTTGCTCATTACTCAGCTTTGCCTGTGCTTTTAACTGAGAAAAAGGAACACCTATAAAAGGTTGCCTAACCAGCCTGTCCACCTCCTCGTTTGTAAGGCCCAGATTGTTTCGCTGGTTAACCTCCTGGATCATGGTTTGTTTCTTGGTCCTGTCTTCAGCGTTATCACTTACAGACAAATAAACCTTGCCATCCTTATCCAGGGATATCATTACAGCATTTTTATCCGGCACAAACTTATTGGCAACAGACGTTGGCGTTGAAATGGGCACAGCTTCAGAAGGCTTTGGCTTTGTTGTTAAAATAAAGAAAGCTAAAAGCAAAAATGCCACATCACACATCGCCGTCATGTCCACGATTGTGCTCTTCCTTGCAATTTTCGGTCTTGCCATTTTATAAAATTTATTTTAGTATAAGTGTAAGATGCGTTTGAAAAAAAATTCCATAAACCTTCTTATCGCTTATCTATAATTAGATGCAAAACTTTGTGTTAAAGTAAATCCGGATTCATCAATACCATAAGTAATTGCATCAATTCTTGTAGTAAATACATTGTACATAACGATGGCAACTGCAGAGGTCCCGATACCTAAAGCTGTATTATACAAGGCTTCAGAAATACCTTGTGATAAGTGAGAAGAAGCATCTGCACCGCCGGTTTCAGCCAGCGAAGCAAATGAACGGATCATACCAATTACTGTTCCTAACAAACCTACCAACGTTGCAACAGAAGCAAGAGTTGAAAGAAACACAAGATTTTTTTCCAGCATAGGCAATTCAAGCGCTGTTGCTTCTTCTACTTCTTTTTGAATATTTAATACTTTTTGTTCTGTAGTTAATTCAGTATTAGTGATCATTTCTTTATACTTACGCAGGCCTGCTTTCATTACATTACCTACCGAGCCTTTCTGCTTATCACATGCCGCAATAGCCTTATCTACATCTTTATTTGCAAGATTGTATTGCACAGTGCGGATAAATTCAGAAATATTGCCGGTACCTTTTGCTTTTGTAACGGTAAGCAATCTTTCTATCACAAAAGTTACTACTGTTAAAAAACATCCTATTAAAATCGGCACAATAATACCCCCAAGGTACATGCGGGATAATGCAGTGGTAGGACCTTGATGATCTGGCCAGAAACCACCGCTTTTATCCGGTTGTGTAAAATTTGAGTCGCTCCCTATCACAAAGCGCCAGAGTACATACCCAAGAATAAGACAAGTAAGAGGTGCAAGCCATGAAATAGAGTTACGAGATCTTTTGGGTTGCACTGAAGTAGCGCTCTTTGCTGCTGCCGTAGCAGTCGGTCTTGTTTCAGCCATAACAAAATTGATTTTAATTTTTAAACTTTTGTTTTTCGTTTTTTACTTAAAAATTTTTGATCACACATTGCTCAAGCAATCAATATAATGTGCTTTCAAATGGGGTTGTAAATTAGTTAAATTCTTTAAAGCACCAACTTTTCGCAATTTTATTTTTATTTTTTTTCTGATATACATTTCCCCGGCCATAAATCCAATAACCTATTCATATATTATTACAACCACTAAACTGTAAATTTGTTAATGATAATGAATAAAATTGTAATAGCCATAACGGGTGCCAGCGGCGCTATTTACGCAAAGCTTTTACTGGATAATTTAATCAGCCTGAAAGCGCAATATGAACAAATAGCTGTTGTAATAAGTGACAACGCAAAAAAAATATGGCAGGCAGAATTACATAATGAGGATTACAAAAATTACCCTGTACATTATTATGATAAATACGATTTTTCTGCCCCTTTTGCATCCGGTTCCGCACAATATAATATTATGATCGTGGTTCCGTGCAGCATGGGTACACTTGGCCGCATTGCTTCGGGCGTAAGCGATGATCTTGTAACACGTGCTGCAGATGTAATGCTAAAAGAAAAACGCAAGCTTATCCTCGCCGTTCGCGATACGCCTTACAATCTTATTCATATAAGAAATATGGAGGCGGTTACACTTGCCGGCGGCATTATTTGCCCTGCCACACCATCTTTCTATAGTAATCCAAAAACAATTGAAGAAGTTGCTTTAACAGTAGTTAACCGGCTTATTGACCTGGCAGGCCTTCATTCAAAAAGCTTTCGATGGGGGGAATAGTTTTTTTATAAACTGCTGTATCATTGTATAATATACACGCTTGCATCAGCTTAAAACAATGTTAGATTATAAACGCAGCCTATAGAAACAATTTCGTTACAATAGCCGCTATTGAATAAATACATGAAATAATAAAGATGCCTTTTGCCGTTTGGTCTCGGCGCATATTAAGATAAATAGTAAGTAATACCACATTAGCAAAAAGCGCAAAGGTTGCAATGGCAGATAAAATTGTTTTTTGCGAACCAATTACGTGAATAAAATCCGCAATTGTATAGGTAGGATAAAACTTCCAGAAATAATAACCAAGCAGCCCAAAAATGGGTGCTATAATGCCAAGAATAACCCCGAATAAAAGTGAGTCTCTTTTCAAAGCTTTTGGGTTAATGCTTTTTGCAATTTGGTTTTCAATTCATAATTGGTAAGATCGAACTGAACAGGCACAACACTAACATAATTATTTTCCAAAGCCCATACATCCGTATCTTTTCCTTTATCAAAATTTTGAAATTCACCGGTCAGCCAATAATATTTTCTGCCCGTGGGATCGTGGCGTTCGTCAAATCTCTCTTCATATTTTGCATAAGCCTGCCGGCATACTTTTAAACCTTTAAGCAGTTCTTTTGGTGCAATGGGTATATTTACATTCAGGCAGAGATGCTTATCAATTTTCTTACTTATAATCTGTTTAACCAGCAGGTTGGCGTAATAAGCAGCGCCGTCAAAATCAGCTTCAATGCTATAATCCAATAAAGAAAACCCGATACTTGGAATACTCTCAATAGACGCTTCCAGTGCGGCAC
>JAEWBD010000333.1 GCA_023391315.1 Bacteroidota bacterium
ACTAATAGCATAATGATTTTACCGGGCATAGAGGTTGCGCAGTATTGTGGTCATATTATTTCAGGAGGTTTTTCGGGCGATGCGATATAAAAAGAGCAGAGTGCATAATCGTTTTTATTTGCGTACCATTGAGCCAGACCGGAAATGCACGCAGGCAGGTCGTAACCGGTTTTATTATTATATTCAAAAAAGAAAAGCTTTAACAGCGAGATCATGGCTTGCTGGTGGGAAGAAGACGTTTGCGCATCGCCGGCAGTTTTTGCATACGCCTCTCTTGCATCACACAGTTTGCTTTTTTCATTGTTGGCAATACATTGCAAAATCAAAGTATCATTAGCCAGTTTGCGTTTTACATAATTATAAAAAACACCATTGATCTTTACCGTGCCATCACAACGTTCAAATTCACTCTTGTCGTTGGTGTACGGCATATTAAGCGGTATTTTAATCGTTAGGAGGTCTGCATCGTTATATTGATTGCTGTTTAATTTTTGCACCAGTGATTTATCGGCTTTCTGTTCCAGGTAACCTAACACAAGCCGGTAACCTGCTAGCGTAAATAAGTGGATTGATAAAAGCAATATGACAACAAAATTTCTCAACAACAGCTATTTATGGCATAAAGATAAGGGTATTGCCAGTTGCATTCAAATCAACGCTGTGTATAGGCTTGTAATCAGGAAAGATGAAGCTTGCAGTATAACTTCAGTTTACGATTTTGTCTCAACATTTTCAGCTTTCATATCAATTAATATTCTGTAAACATTCTTTTTTAGAGAATATTAAAACTGCATAAATAGATTTGCTGTTTATAACAAAACCATTTGCATTTTTCGGTAGCTCTTGTTTAAATATTTTCATTGATCTTGTAGTTGCTGTTGAATAAACAACAGCGTTTTATCATCGATGCTGCAAGCTTGCAGGAAGCGAAAAAAGTGTAAACGGCCTTTGGTTGCACACAATTATTTGTAATTAATGAATATCTCTGAACTTTCGCTTAAGCGCCCGGTGCTTGCCACGGTAATGAATATTATGATTATTGTGTTTGGCGTAACCGGTTTTACTTTTCTTGCCGTACGCGATTATCCTGCTATTGACCCCGCTATTGTAAATGTGCGCACGTCATATACCGGCGCCAATGCAGATATTATCGAAAGCCAGATCACAGAACCACTGGAGAAACAGATCAATGGCATACCCGGCATACGCACCCTTACTTCGTCGAGCACCTTGGGCAACAGTAATATTACGGTTGAATTTAACCTCGGTGTTGACCTGGAGGCTGCGGCAAGCGACGTTCGCGATAAGGTAAGCCAGGCTGCACGAAGTTTGCCGCAGGATGTTGATGCGCCGCCGGTTGTTTCAAAAGCTGATGCCAATGCCGATTTTATTTTAATCCTTGCCATTCAAAGCCCCACCAAAAGTTTGCTCGAGTTGAGCGATTATGGTGAGAATGTTTTACAACAACAGTTTCAAACCATAAATGGTGTAAGTTCTGTGGGGCTGTTCGGACAAAAGCGTTATGCCATGCGGCTTTGGCTCAAGCCTGATAAAATGAACACCTATAACGTTTCATTTACCGATCTGCGCAATGCGCTTAATTCTGAAAACATAGACCTGCCGCCTGGCAAAATTTATGGCAGCAATACAGAGCTTACTATCCGCACTATGGGGCGGCTTACCACGGAAGATGAATTTAAGAATCTGATCATTCGCGAAGACAGCACCGGCATTGTTCGCGTAAGTGATTTTGCTGAAGTGGAATTGGGTGCCGAAGATTATGAACAAAGCTGGAAGTATAATGGTGTAAATGCAGTGGGACTGTATGTAATTCCCCAGCCCGGCGCCAACAACATTGCTATTGCCGATGAATTTTATAAACGCCTTGATGCCATTCAGAAATCAAACAAAAGTGATATACAAATTAAGGTGCTGATTGATAATACTGTCAACATCCGCAATTCATTGTCTGAAGTAAAAGAAACCCTCATCATCGCCTTTATATTGGTGGTGCTTGTAATATTCATCTTTTTCCGCAACTGGCTTATTGCCATCCGGCCGTTAATAGATATTCCCATTTCGCTTATCTCCACTTTCTTCATTATGTATATTTCAGGGTTTACAATAAATGTGCTTACGCTGCTGGGCATTGTACTGGCAACAGGTTTGGTGGTGGATGATGGCATCGTGGTAACCGAAAATATTTTCAGAAAACTGGAAAGTGGCTTGCCAATACGCAAAGCCGCATTGGAAGGCAGCAGGGAAATTTTCTTTGCGGTATTATCAACCTCAATAACATTGGCGATCGTGTTTTTACCGGTAATTTTCCTGGAAGGATTTATAGGAAGATTGTTCCGCGAATTTGGTGTTACGCTGGCCTGTGCCGTTTTAATATCGGCATTTGTATCATTAACTATAACGCCCGTTTTGAATGTTTATTTAACAGGAAAGAAAGCAGGTCACGGCAGGTTTTATGAGCGCACAGAACCTTTCTTCAAAGGCATGGAAAACGGTTATAAGAAATTGCTCGAAGGTTTTATGAAAATACGCTGGGTTGCTTTTGTAATTGTTGCAGTGTGTTTTGGGCTTATACTGATATTTATGAACAGCCTGCAAAGCGAGATTGCTCCGCTGGAAGACAAGAGCTCTGTACGCCTCAGTGTTACAGCGCCCGAAGGCACCAGCTTTACCTATATGCAGCGTATAACAGACCAGATAGCGGATTATTTATATGACTCCGTTCCGGAACGGGATTTTGTTTTTGCCAGAACACCCACCGGCTCTACTAACCAGGCGCAGCCGCGTATTGGCCTTGTACCGCCGCAGGAGAGAACAAGATCGCAGACTGAAATAGCCAATGACCTGCAGCGTAAATTATCAAAATTTAATAATGCAAGAATTTTTACCACGGAAGAACAAACCATTGCCGTGGGTTCCGGTTCACGCGGCGGTTTGCCTGTGCAGTTCGTATTGCAGAATATGGATTTTGAAAAACTGAAAGAAGTGATCCCCAAATTTTTGGATGAAGCAAGACAGGATCCCACGTTTTCAAATGTTGATGTAAATCTTAAATTCAATCGTCCCGAAATCCAGCTTTCTGTAGACAGGATGAAAGCAAAAGACCTCGGTCTTTCTACAGAAGATATTGTGGCGGCCATACAGGCGGCGTTCAGCGGCGGAAGACTGGCTTATTTTATTATGGGCAGCGATCAATACCAGGTAATTGCCCAGGTGGAACATGCCAATCGCACAGAGCCTGCCGATATTTCGCGTTTATATGTGCGCAATGCAAGCGGGCAAAGCATTCCATTAAGTGCGGTGGTGCATCTTGTTGAAAGCAGCAGCCCTACTACGTTATATCATTTTAACCGGTATAAGGCCGCTACCATTTCTGCATCGCTGTCAGGAGGAAAAACTATTGGTGATGGTATAAAGGCGATGCAGGCAATTGCCAACCGGACGCTGGATGAAAGCTTTCAAACAGCATTAAGCGGGCCGTCGAGGGATTATTCGGAAAGCTCTTCCAACATTGGATTTGCTTTTACGCTTGCATTACTGCTTATCTATTTGGTGCTGGCTGCACAATTTGAAAGTTTTCTTGATCCGTTCACTATCATGTTTACCGTGCCGCTGGCTTTAGCCGGTGCTTTATTGAGCTTGTGGATATTCGGGCAAACATTAAATATATTTTCGGAGATTGGTATGATCATGCTGATAGGGCTGGTAACGAAAAACGGGATTTTAATTGTTGAATTCTCCAATCAGAAACGGGAACAGGGCATGGGTAAGCATGAAGCTGTAATAGAAGCATCCACACAGCGTTTGCGCCCCATATTAATGACGAGCCTTGCCACATCACTTGGCGCTTTGCCTATTGCCATGAGCCTGGGCGCTGCAGCAACAAGCCGCATTCCGCTCGGTATTGTGGTGGTAGGCGGTATTTTATTTTCACTGATATTGACGCTGTTTGTAATCCCGGCTATGTATTCATATATATCTGGTAAACATAAAGCGCATACAACAGTGATAAGCGAATAAACTTTGCAAGGATTATTTAATAAAACATTCATGAAAATAATCGACTCCCATCAACATTTCTGGAATTACAATGCGCAGGATTTTGCCTGGATAACAGATGATATGGCTGTTATCAGGAAAGACTTTCTACCGGCTGACCTTGAAACTGTTTATAAGGAAAATAATGTGGAAGGCTGTGTAACGGTTCAGGTAAACCAGTCAGAAGAAGAGAATGAAATTTTTTTAAAGTATGCCAACGAAAATGATTTTATAAAAGGCACAGTGGCATGGGTTGATCTGATGGCTGCTGATATGGAAGACAGGCTTGCTTACTGGCACCAGCATAAAAAGCTTAAAGGCTTCAGGCATATTTTACAGGGCGAAAAAGACAGGGCGCTCATGCTGAAGCCCGCTTTCAAAAATGGCGTCAGCAAACTGCAGCCATTTAATTTTACGTATGATATTCTCATCTTTCCGGATCAATTGAAATATGCACTTGAACTGGTGCAATCTTTCCCTTCTCAAAGATTTGTAATAGACCATATTGCCAAACCTTATATTAAAAAAGGAGAGATTGAACAATGGCAGAAAGATATAGAAGCATTTAAACAATGTGAAAATGTTTATTGCAAAATATCGGGCATGGTTACCGAAGCCGAGCGAAAAAGCTTTTCAAACGAAACCTTCAAACCATACCTTGATGTGGTAACATCAACATTTGGAACCAAAAGATTAATGTATGGCTCCGACTGGCCGGTTTGCCTGGTTGCTGCTTCTTATAAAAAAGTCTTGCAAATTGCAACTGAATATTTTGCTTCGTTTTCAGCAGATGAAAAAAATAATATCTTTTATAATAATGCAATTGAATTTTACAACCTTGAAGCTGCAAAATATTAAACCGCAGTTTTTAGCAACTATTCATATTTCGTAAATAAATTAAATTATGGCAACAAAAGCTTATGCAGCGCAAAGCGCAACGGCGCCTTTAGCGCCCTGGAGTTTAGACAGGAGAGAAC
>JAEWBD010000366.1 GCA_023391315.1 Bacteroidota bacterium
TTGCACCACTGTGCCGTTGCCATAGCCGCCAATTATTATGAGTTTTTTCATACCTGTCTTTGTTTTATTCTTTCATACCTGCTTATGATTTTTTTGGCTGCAATAATCATGGGCGGGCCTATAAATTTTCCATTAATTACGGCAACACCTTTACCATCTTTCTGTGCTTCCAATGCAAGCTGCAAAAGCGTTTTGGCATTCTCAAATTCTTCGGCAGTGGGAGTAAAATATTGATGGACCAGAGGAAGCTCTATTGGATTTAAAACCAGCATGCCTTCAAATCCTAATATTTTGGCAAGTCTGAGATTTTCTTCAAGTTCCTGCAGGTCATGCACGTTAATATGAACCGTATCAATGGGAATTACGTTCGAAGCTTTTGCTGCCATTGCAATAATGGCGCGAGGTGTAAAGAGGCTTTTACCTTCTCGGTCGTGAATGCCGCCTAAATCTGCAATGAAATCTTCACATCCATAGGCAATGGCAATTACCCTTGGCGATGCCTTGCAAATTTGTTCGGCATTTAATACAGCTGCTGTTGTTTCTATTAAAGGGATTATTTTATAAGTGCCTATCGGCAGGCCTTTTTCATATTCAATAGTCTCCAGCAGTTTATCAAAAAAATAAACATCTTCGGCGCTTTTTGATTTGGGATATACAAAGCCATGTATGCCTGGAATTGTGAGTTCTGTCACATCCTTTAATAGCTGGCCACTTTCCCTGTCATTTACCCTTGGAAAAATAAGTTTATCCCCGAAATAATTTTCACTAACCCTTTGTTTAATATTTTTTCTTGCTATTGCTTTATTATCTGTCGGCTGAACTGAATCTTCAAGATCTAGTAATAAAACATCTACATCTTTTTGTGAGGCGCTTTGCAGAAGTTTCTCATTGTGCGCGGGCACAAACATTAGGCTTCGCATGATATAATCATTTTCCGTCATTCAGTTGTTTTTTTATGAGTACATTCCTTTTAAACCGCAGAACAGGTTTATCATGTTGGTTATATGCTGTTGTTTCCACTTTAATAATACCAGCGGCGGGATTAGAGCTGGAATCTCTTTTTTCAAGAATTTCGGTTTTGGCATAAATGGTATCGCCTATAAAAACAGGCGCCAGGTGGTCTATATTTTCATAGTTTAAATTAGCTATCGCTTTGCCACTAATATCCGGTACTGTTATGCCTACTACAAGGCTGAATACCAAAGTGCCAACTACCAATATAGCTCCATATTTTTCATCTTTACAATAATTTGTATTAAGATGCACAGGATGATGGTTCATTGTTAAAAGGCTGAATAAATTATTATCGCTTTCGAAAATTGTTTTAGAAAGCTGGTGCTCAATCACTCCCCCAGCTTCAAAAGCTTCGTAATAATTACCTAGGTTAGATGGTGTCATAATTTGCCATTTTCAATATTTTTAAATAGCGGTTCAGGTGCGGTTTTTCTATAACTAAACCATCAATATTAGCAATGGAAAAATTTGCTATGCCGCCTTTTTGTTTTAAAATGTCTCTCACCTTTAGCGCTACCTTCAGCTCTTCATCAGTATAGTATTTTGTATTATTAAAAACTTCAAGCTGCACAGGATGTATCAGCACCTTTCCATCAAAACCTTTGTTAAACGCATCGGTGCATTCTTCTTCAAATGAGGTTTTATCTTTAATATTCATTGATGCCACATCTATACAGCGAACAGATGCCGCCTTTCCAAAATTCAGTAAATAATTTCTTGCCCACAGTATATTATCGGCTGTATGAAGCATACCCATTTCTGCACAATAATCATGGCTGCCAAAGGCAACCGCAAAGGGCCGATATACCTTAAGAATACTTTCAATAGAACACAAAGCCTTTGCGTTTTCAATCAATAAAACTATCTTAAACTGGTTGAAAGAAGGATTTGATTTTAATAAGCTATAAATCGTATCAAGCTCTTCTGTTGTTCTGAATTTAGGGATAAAGAAATTTTTAAATCCAAGCTGAAGTATTTTTTTTAGACTGACAGATGAAAATTCAGGCACAAGCGCATTCCAATAAAATCGTGCAAAAAAGTTATTAGAAATGTTAATCTTGCGTGTGAGATCAATAGCCTTATCTATATTGCTTATATTGATTGAATCTTCAAAATCAAATACAAAATAATCGGCGGAGAGCCTGCTGATGTTTTTTATAAAAATCTCGTTAACTGCCGGTATAAAAAAGTAGCTCTCCATTTAAATTACTATTGCTGCAAGCCTTATTTTTTTGTAAACGCGAAAAGATTTTTAACGATATTATAAATCCCCTTCAATTCTTTTATAAAAGCCTTCTTATCATGTTTATTTTAAGCTCAGCCAATTCCCAATCTTCTAGTGTATCAATATCCTGCGCTTCGGTTTCACTTATTATTAATCCCCCCTTATTTGTCCCTGCAAGCATCTTATCGGTTCTGAACCAATAAAACTGGCCTGCATCATGGTAGGCTGGCTCCAGGTCCTGTGAACGCGTTTTGAGGTATTCCGGATAAAACATTTGCACATTGTTGTTGGGTGAAAGCTTAAATGCCCGTTGAATGGGATAACTGAATTTTACAATGGGACGGACGGAATCAAATTTTTTTTGCAACAACAGATTATACGCTTCTTTTAATTTTTCTGTGTTTACAAAAGGTGCAGTAGAAAGTATGCAGCACCCATTGTCAAATTCTTTTCCTTCATTATTGTATGACTCTAAAACCTCCTCTATCACATCATTCAAGGTAGCAAAATCGTCTGCATTTTTTTGCGAACGCATAAAGGGAACTGTAGCTCCATACTGTTTTGCAACGGCTGCAATTTCTTCATCATCCGTAGAAACCATCACTTCTACAAACAAACCGCTTAGCAAAGCAGCTTCAATTGAATAAGCAATAATAGGCTTACCCAAAAAATCTTTTATATTCTTTTTTGGGATTCTTTTACTACCCCCCCGTGCAGGTATAATGGCAATATTGCTCACTTATTAAATTCCAGAATAGTTTGTATTACAAGCTCCTGTTCCTGGCGCGCTAAGGTAGGATACATAGGAATGCTTAAGCATTTTTCGTAGTAAGCATTGGCGTTAGGGTAGTGTTCTGCATTATAACCCAATTGCTTATAATAGGGCAGCATAGGAACGGGGATGTAATGCACTTGTGCAAGAATTTTATGCCGCCTCAAATAATCGTACAGGCCTTTCCTGTCTTTAACCTGCACTACATATAAATGATAAGCATGGCAGAAACCTTCTGCAGGCTTTATTATTTCGACGCCTGAGTTAGCAAAAGCTTCATCATATTTTTTTGCGATGGCTTTTCTTTTTTCCAGACCTTCATCTGCCCGTTTAAGCTGTGATATACCGAGCGCCGCATTGATGTCTGATAAGCGATAATTATATCCTAACGCCTGCATTTCATAATACCAGCCTCCATGGTTTTCATGCAGCAAAGAAGGGTCTTTTGTAATGCCATGTGTTCGCAGCAACAAGAGCTTTTCATATAAAGCCTTATTGTTTGTTGTAATCATTCCGCCTTCGCCACAGGCAATATGCTTTACAGGGTGAAACGAAAAAATTGCAAGGTCTGCATACGCCCCATTCCCACAATTTTGCCTTACTCCTTTGCTGTCGATAAAATAGCCGCCGGGAGCATGGCATGCATCTTCTATAATCCACATACCATATTCGTCAGCAAGCTGGCGCAACGTTTCAAGATTAACTGGAAGGCCTGCAAAGTCAACAGGGATTATGCCTTCATAAGTTCCTTTTGGAGAAGCATTAAGTAAAGTTTTTATTTTATTGATATCAATCAATGCCGTTGAAGGATCAATATCAGTAAATCCAACTTCACCGCCACAATAACGTACACAATTTGCTGAAGCTGCAAATGTTATCGGCGTAGTAATAACTTTTGATTGGCTGTTTACATTTAATGCTAATGTAGATAAATGCAATGCTGCCGTGCCATTCGCAACAGCAACTGCGTAATTGCAGCCTATATACGCTGCAAATTTTTCTTCAAACTCATTGATCTTTGGGCCTTGGGTGAGAAAATCACTCTTGAGCGTTTCTGTAACGGCCTTTATATCATCTTCCGAAATAAATTGTTTACCGTACGGTATCATTCTCTTTGTTTGTCATTTTAATCTTAAACTTCAAAGTTGGTATCAACGTGTTGTTTTATAAGTGCCCTTATTTCCTCTACACTCAACCATTCACTGTTCTCTCCCGAATTATAATTAAAACCTTGTTTTACTTTTTTCGCATTAAAATGTTTTATAAATTCATCGAGGTTCCAATTGTGGGTTTGGGGAAGGATTACATAATACTTGCCAAGATCATAAGTGGAAAATGAATCGGATGCAGTTATCATTTCCTCATGGATTTTCTCACCGGGCCTTATGCCAACAATAGTATGGTTACATCCTGGGCCTATAGCTTCTGCAACATCTGTTATTTTGTAAGAAGGGATTTTTGGAACGAACAACTCTCCACCCCATGCAGTTTCAAGCGCATGCAATACCATGTCAACACCTTCATCAAGCGAAATATTAAATCTCGTCATATTTGGATCTGTAATTGGTAATACACCTTCTTTTCTTTTTTGGAGAAAAAATGGGATTACAGAACCGTTGGAGCCCATAACATTACCATATCGCACTACAGAAAATTTTATGGGATTGTTACCTTTTATATTATTGGCCGCAATGAATAATTTGTCTGACGCCAGTTTTGTGGCGCCGTATAAATTAATAGGCGCTGCTGCTTTATCTGTTGACAGGGCTACCACTTTTTCAACGCTGGTCTCAAGACATGCATTGATGATATTTTCTGCACCGAGAATATTTGTTTTCACGCACTCCATAGGGTTATACTCAGCAATAGGCACGTGTTTCATAGCTGCCGCATGAATTAAGTAATCTATGCCTTTTAAAGCCCTTTTCAATCTTTCGAAATCCCTTACATCACCAATAAAGAATCTTACCTGCGGATATTTTTGATGGGGATATTCCATTCCCATGTGGTACTGCTTCTGCTCGTCTCTTGAATAGATAACAAGCCTTTTAATATCCGGCCATTTGTTCAGGATCTTTTTTACGAAGGCTTTACCAAAAGAACCGGTACCGCCAGTAATTAATATTCGCTTATTATTTAAATCTAACATTTTAATACGCTATAAAATGAAAATTATATTTTGAATGATTTCACAAACCGCCTTGCCGCAAGAGCAAAACAAGCTAAAAGCCCGCCTAAAAAGCCGCCAACAAAAGCACAAATAGATTTGCTTGGCTTTTCTATATTTAAAGGAAGTGTTGGTTCATCAATTATCTGATACAAAGGCGTTTCTTTTTGCAATGCAATTTTTGCAAGTTCCAGGTTTTGCAATACCTGGCCATAAGCCTGGCCTAATGCTGAAGCACTCACCTGGCTTTGCTGTGCAGGAGATCGCCTTACCTGGTATGCCGGGTTCAAATTAAAGGTGCGGTCTGTTTGAGAGCCTGCAGCGGTTATAGTTCCTCCTAAAATATTGCGCAAACTATCAGCCTCCCGGTTTAACATATCAAGGTTTTGTTTGGCGCTGCTTGTTTTGGTATCAATATAAAAAGCAGAAGTTTGAACAGCAAGGTACCTGGTAAGGTAATATGAAAAAGTATCGTTTGTCGAAGTGGTGGTTACTTCGTATATGCTTTCGTTTTCATCAGGTTTTGATACATCCAGCAAATCTTGCTGAACAGTGTTGTAAATAATTCTAAACAAGCTATCCTGAATGGGCGTCATTTTTGAAGCATCATCCGGAAAAGGATAAACGTTCTTTGTACGGTCACTTTCCTGCCAGCCTTCATTTAGTTTATTTTCCCGTATGTAAATGTCAAGCAATGTTTTATTTGAATTCTCAGGCTTTAGAAACATTGACTGTTGAACCATTCTTCGTGATTTCATCAAGGCTATAATATTATCACCTGAAAAAACATTCTGGCTGCCATTATCAAGATTGATCCCAAATTGATTTGCTAAGCCTAAAAGATTGCTCCCTGAAGAAGTTGATGACGATAATACAAAGTTTAATGTGGCGCTGTATTTTGGCGTAGAATTTATTGCATATATTAAACCGATACTTGCACCAATTACACCCAGTATAACTATGACAAGCCATTTGGATATTAGGTATTTGATTAAGTAAATTACTTCTGTAATAATATCTCTGAATGTAATGGATTCTTTATCCAGCATTGTTATAAATTATGCGTCATTTATATTGTCATATATATTTTGAGGGTATCAATTCCTCAATATCGCTATCACCACTCCCGCCAATGAAGCCAAAGCACTTGCAATGCCTATAAACTCACCCGGTGATAATCTTCGTTTTTCTTCCTTCATCGGCACAATTACCTCCGCCCCGGGCTTTACTTCCGGAGTATTCTTAAAAAACAAGAACCCTCTTTTTGCGGCAGCCTTTCCATTGGCATACACTACATAGGTCC
>JAEWBD010000400.1 GCA_023391315.1 Bacteroidota bacterium
AAATCAACCTCTTCATCTTTCTCCCGGTCAGGCTTTAATGATAACTGGTTTATCAGCGCCTTATCTAATTTGCCCATAAAAAAAGTTTAGAAATAAAGCCGCATCAAAAATGATGCATGTGAAAACATAAAATTCCTGAATCATTGATTTTCAGGGGCGGATTATTTCAACTTTATTTTTTTTCCAGCGAATGAGCGAGGATGCCGCATGTTCGGCGTTATCATCCTGCCTGTACTGTACAATATAATCCACACCTTTTTTTATAACCGGCGAAACCCGCGCAAAATTTCCGGGCGAAGGTTCGCCGCTAACATTAGCCGAAGTGCTCACAATGGGTTTGCGAAACCGTTTAATAAGATGCCTGCAAAATTCGTCGCTGCATATTCTTATGGCAACCGAGCCATCGGCATTACAAACATTTGCTGCCAGGCCTAACGCATGTTCATAAATTACGGTGGTAGGTTTCCGCACAGTTTGCAAATAGTCAAAAACGGCAAGATCAGGCGAGGCTGTATATTGTAAAACTTCTTTTTCTGAAGCCACCAACACAACAAAACTTTTCTCCTGCGGCCTTTGTTTAAGCCGGATGATTTTATTTACCGCTTCATTATCTGTGGCATCGCAGCCTATGCCCCAAATGGTATCGGTGGGGTAAAGTATAGTGCCACCTTTCTTTAATTGTTCCAGTGCATTAATTATATCCTGCTCAAAATCGGTTTCATTCATTTCACTTGTTTTTATTTACGGCCTGCTCCAGCACATCATATAATTTTTTTGACTGCTTGTGCAAATCGTAATTTTTTTCAATATGCCCGCGCCCGGCTAATCCCATTTCTTTAGCAAGCCAAGGTTTCTCAATAAGTTCAATCATGTATTTAGCCATGTCATCTACGTCATGTTCATCAACCAGAAAACCTGTTTTACCATTAATAACCGCCTCTTTTATACCGGCATGTTTGGTACTTACAACCGGCAGGCCACAGGCGGCAGCTTCGAGGATAGTATTAGGGGTTCCTTCCATATCACCATTCGCCGCCGTTACAGAATGCTGTACAAATATATTGGCCTCGTGCATGTAATTGATTACTTCTGTTGCATTTTGAATGCCTGTAAAAATTACATCATTTTCAAGGCCAAGCTTTTTTACAAGCTCAGCGCAATTTTCGTACAGGCCTGACTTTTCTCCAATCATTATTAATTTGGCATTGGTATGCAACTGTTTTGTTTTTGCAAATGCCTGTATGGTTGATTGCGGTGACTTTTTTGCAATCAACCTGCCCACACAAAGAGAAAGCGCATCCTGTTTTTTAGGATATGCCGGGCTGAATTTTTGAACATCAATGCCATAAGGTATAAGCGAAATTTTATCTTCAGGAGCGCCGAGTGAAACCAGCTTATTCTTCATATCTGCCGATACGGCTATAATGCCTGCGGCTTCTTTAAACAATGTTTTGTAAGCTTCCTTATATTGTTTCAATATTTTTTGCTGTGTTGCATCAAAGCCATGAAAATGCACTACTAACGGCAGGTTTAAAACTTTGCAAACGGGGAGAATATGCACGGCCGCAAAGCCATAGTTGGCAAGCACAATATCAATGTTATTTTTCCTTAAAAAATTCTTCAATCCATGATTGCCAAAGTAATTATTACGCTTACCCGAAATAGTTTTTGCAATGTTGTGCATTACCCAGAAAAAGCGTGAGGACAATAGCGTATCGTCATCGTTTCGCTGCGGCAGGCGCCCGCCATGCACAGGAAATATTGCCGCATGGTTAGCAAGTTCTTTTATCTGGTTAAGCAGGAATGTTTCAGAATACCTGTCTTTCTCAGTCCTCGTTATGCAAATACGCATTCGTTAAATTTATAAAGGTATTTATTGTGTGAGCGATACATTTGCAACAATAATAAAGCTAAGCCAGATTTTATGAAATTATCTGTAATAATCACCACATATAATGCACCGGCATGGCTGCAAAAAGTTTTGTGGGGTTATGAAGCGCAAACTTTTAGAGATTTTGAAATGGTGATTGCAGATGATGGTTCAACAGATGAAACACGTTCGTTAATCGACAGTATGCGAAAAGAAGTTGCTTACCCTGTGCAGCATATATGGCACGCGGATGAGGGTTTCAGAAAATGTACGATCCTTAATAAAGCCATTGTTGCATCGCAAACCGATTATCTCGTTATTTCTGATGGCGACTGCATTCCAAGAAAAGATTTTCTGGAAGTACATATCAATAAAAGAAGACAGGGATATTTCTTATCCGGCGGTTACAGCAAGCTGCCTATGGATATTTCACAAAAGATAACAAGAGAAGATATTTTCAATCAGAATTGTTTCGATATAGATTGGCTGAAGGCTAATGGTTTGCCTGCAACATTTAAGAACAATAAGTTTACGGCCAAAGGCTTTAAAGCCAGCCTGCTCAATTTTATTACACCCACCCATGCATCATGGAACGGGCATAATTCATCGGCATGGAAAAAAGATATTTATGCCGTGAATGGTTTTAATGAACAAATGCGCTACGGCGCATTGGACAGGGAAATGGGCGAACGGCTGGAAAACAGCGGCATTAAGGGTTTGCAGATAAGATACAGCGCTGTGTGCGTGCATCTCGATCACTCAAGGGGTTATAAGAATAAAGAAGATCTTGCCAGGAACAAAGCGATATGGATGAAGAGCCGAAAAGAAAAATTAACGTGGATTGAAGACGGCATTGTAAAATCAGCGAAACCGGTTTCGCAACCCGCTTAATAAAAATTATTACTCAAACTATAAAACTAAAATTTCTCCAGGATGGAATTACAATCACTCATTCTTGAAGCATGGAATAACCGCGAATTATTAAAAGAGCAAAAATATTCAGATGCTGTAAAAGCCGTTATAGAAGAAGTTGATAAAGGCCGGCTGCGTACAGCGGCTCCAACCGGTAACGGATGGCAGGTAAATGAATGGGTAAAGCAAGCCGTTTTATTATACTTCGCTGTTCAGCCAATGGAAACAATGGATACGCCGCCTTTTGAGTTCTATGATAAAATACCATTGAAAAAAGGTTTCAAAGATTTAGGCGTAAGAACTATTCCGGGCGCTGTTTCCCGTTATGGTGCTTACGTTGCAAAAAATGTAGTGCAGATGCCGAGCTTTATAAATATCGGCGCTTATGTTGATGAAGGTACAATGGTTGACACCTGGGCCACTGTGGGCAGTTGCGCACAAATAGGCAAACATGTTCATCTCAGCGGCGGCGTGGGTATTGGCGGCGTGCTGGAGCCTTTGCAGGCCACGCCTGTTATAATTGAAGATGGTTGTTTTGTTGGCAGCCGCTGCATTGTGGTGGAAGGCGTGATTGTTGAAAAAGAAGCGGTGCTCGGGGCCAATGTAGTGCTTACCCAATCCACAAAAATTATTGATGTAAGCAAATCTTCACCGGTCGAATACAAAGGCTATGTGCCCGCAAGAAGCGTTGTAATTCCCGGTACTTATAATAAAGATTTTCCTGCCGGTTCTTTTGGCGTTAGCTGCGCTTTAATCATAGGCCAGCGAAAAGAAAGCACCGATAAGAAAACAAGTTTGAACGATGCTTTGAGGGATTTTAACATAAGTGTATAAATATATCTTAACTAAGAACGCTTTTTGGTTTTGTTTTTGAGCAGTGACGCCAAAGCCGTTGCTGATTTAGAAATAATTACCTCGAATACAGCCTGTAATGTCAAAAACCATGCAGGCTGTACAATTTTATACCGCATAAAGTTTCACAATTATCAAGGCAGGTTGCTGATATTTACAGCGTGCATGCAAAAGATGTTATTATCATTGGCAGTGGCTTTGCCGGTCTTTCGGCGGCCTGCTTCCTGGCTAAAGCGGGATTTAATGTTAGGGTGCTTGAAAAACATGATCAACCCGGTGGCCGTGCAAGGCAATTAAAACTGGATGGATTTAGTTTTGATATGGGGCCAAGCTGGTATTGGATGCCTGATATTTTTGAAAGGTTCTTTAACCAGTTTAATAAAACAAGAAGCGACTATTACGAACTCATAAGGCTCGATCCCTCCTATCGCATTTACTGGCAAAATGATATCGCGGATATTCCTGCGGATTATCATGCATTAGAAAACTTATTTGAAAAACTGGAGGCTGGCAGCAGCAAAAAACTTGAATTATTTTTAAACGAAGCGACCTATAAGTACAAAACAGGCATGCAAAATCTTGCCTATAAACCGGGGCTTTCCATCACTGAATTTTTAGATAGCGATTTAATAAAGGGAATATTTAAGCTTGATGTTTTTACTTCAATAAAAAGACATGTAAGTAAATATTTCAAGCATCCGCACTTGAAGCAACTACTTGAATTTCCTGTTTTATTTCTTGGCGCTTTGCCTGACAAAATTCCTGCTTTGTACAGCCTGATGAATTATGCAGACTTTAAAGGCGGAACATGGTTTCCCAAAGGTGGCATGTACAGTATTGCTGAAGCCCTGTACCAACTGGCGCTTGAACTTGGTGTACAATTTCTGTTCAATAAAAATGTAAATAAAATTGACGTTGAAAATAAGCTGGCTACTAAAATTCATGTGCGGCATAATGACAACACTTCATCCGTTTACAGCGCTTCAACGGTGATAGCTAATGCAGATTATCATCACACGGAGAATGTTCTGTTACCTAAAGCATACAGGAATTATACGGAAGGTTACTGGAATAAAAAAATAATGGCGCCGTCAGCATTAATATATTATGTGGGATTGAATAAAAAGCTGCATGGCATGGCGCATCATTCTTTATTTTTTGATACTTCTTTTAAGCAACATGCCACAGAAATTTACACAACAAAACAATGGCCGGCAGATCCTTTATTTTATGTAAGCGCAACCTCCGTAACCGATAGTTCGCTGGCGCCGGCAAATAGTGAAAATCTTTTTTTCCTCATTCCGGTGGCAGCGGGGTTGAATGACGATACATCTGAATTGCGTGATCATTATTTTGAAAAGATGATATCACGTTTTGAACAAAGGATTAATCAACGGGTTAAAGAGCACATCATCATTAAAAAAAATTTTGGATGCAGCAATTTTATGGAAGATTATAATGCCTATAAAGGCAATGCTTATGGCCTGGCCAATACGCTTATGCAAACAGCTATTTTAAAACCTTCCATAAAAAATAAAAAAATAAAAAATCTTTTTTATACCGGCCAGCTAACCGTACCGGGGCCGGGTGTGCCGCCAGCTTTAATAAGCGGTGAAATTGTGGCAAAACATATAATTAAGCTGAACAAATGAACATTATTTAAAACTTGTATTAATTTATAATTCTGATTAAGTTGCAGGCAATAACATGATTGACCTCTTTCATAAAACAAGCCGGCAATGCAGCAAAATAACTGCAGAAAACTACAGCACATCTTTTGCGGCTGCCGTAAGGTTATTACATAAAAACATAAGGCCGGATATTTACAGTATTTATGGTTTCGTGCGCTTTGCCGATGAAATTGTTGATACATTTCATAACTACAATAAAGAAGCATTGTTTCATGCTTTTAAAACCGATACTTATAAAGCCATTGAAGAAAAGATAAGCCTCAACCCTATTTTAAACAGCTTTCAGCTCACCATAAATAAACATAATATTGACGTTTCCTTAATTGATGCCTTCTTTAACAGTATGCAATGTGATCTTGATAAAACTTATCACTCAGAAATCTCTTATAGGGAATATATCTATGGAAGCGCAGAATCAGTTGGGCTAATGTGCCTGCATATTTTTTGTAGTAATGATAAAAAACTATACGACCAGTTAAAGGAATATGCGAAAAGGCTTGGCGCAGCTTTTCAAAAAGTAAATTTTTTGCGGGATATAAAAGCAGATAACGAGCAACTTAACCGAATGTATTTTCCCAACTGCTGTTTTAAAAATTTTACGCCACAAAATAAACAAGAGATTGAAGCGGATATTCAACAGGATTTTGATTACGCTTATAAAGGTATTTTATTATTACCGGCAGAAGCAAAGCTTGGTGTTTATATAGCTTACAAATATTATTTATGCCTCTTTAAAAAAATTAAACGGCTGCCCCCAAAAGCAATATGCAGAAAGCGTATACGGCTTGCAGATCATATAAAAATCTTCATTCTTGCCAAAGCCGGTTTGCAACACCGGCTGAACATTTTATAGCAACAATTAACGGCGTTTAAATTATTTATTATATTTATCGCGTTATGAGCAGCACATCGTCAGCAGCGTTGCAGGAATTTAAAAATCTTGTTGCGCTAAAGTTTCAGTTATATAATAGTTTGTTTATTTCGTTACCGTTTCACCGTATAGAAAAAACAGGGGTATTGCTTTCCTTATTTTTATTGGAATGTGAAGAAGGCTTCGGCAAACATAAAAGCCCCGCAGATATTATTGATAACTTTTTAGAAAAAAATACTTCGTACGAAAAAGAGGAAGAACGGATAGACCTTTTATTCCGCTTTGTGCAATATGCAGAACGGCAGGTGGTTTTGTTTGATGCATTGGAAGATGCCGCTTTTACAGATGTAAATGATGTAAACGGCTCGGGCACAATAAAGCAATTGTGCTCGCAAATAACACAGATGCAGAAGGAAACCGATTTTGTAAAAAAGCTGAATGATTTTGCTGTGCGTATTGTATTAACAGCACATCCAACGCAGTTCTATACCGGTGAAGTGCTGGGTATTATAAACGATTTAAGCAGCGCTTTAAAAGATGATGATACGGAAGTGGTAAATAATTACCTGCAGCAACTTGGCAGAACTCCTTTTCTTAAAAAACAAAAGCCCACGCCTTATGATGAAGCACTAAGCCTTTTATGGTTTTTGGAAAATGTATTTTACGATGCGGCAGGCAACATTATGTCAATTTTAAAAAACGACGTACAGGAATCTGAGCGCTTAAACCATCCTTTAATACAAATGGGTTTTTGGCCCGGCGCAGACAGGGATGGCAACCCGTTTGTTAACACCGGTATTACCTTAAAAGTGGCTGAAACACTCCGGGCGGGCATCCTGCGTTCTTATCACAAAAATGCACGATGGTTAAAACGCAGGCTTACATTTAAAGGCACGCAGGAACTGATTGCCTTGCTTGAAAAACGTCTTTACGATAACCTTTATGATGCTGATAATGTTGAACAAATAACGCAGGAAGAAATAAAAGATATACTGCAGCAAATAATTGTTACGCTTCATGCCAACAATGATTTGTTTATAGAAGATGTATATAAGCTTTTGTTTAAGTGTGAAATTTTCGGTTTGTATTTTGCTTCACTCGATATACGCCAGGATAGTTCTGTGCATGCTAAGTTTTTTGAATCGCTTGCTGCACAAAAAATACTGCCGCAGAATTATGCCGGTTTTGATGAAAACAAAAAGATCGATGCCCTGCTAAAATTGCACGGGCATGACATATCATTTAAAGATGATGATCTTTTAAATGATACCATACAATCGGTTAAGGCCATAAAAACCATACAGGAAAGAAATGGAAAAGAAGCCTGCCACAGGTATATTATAAGCCACTCGTACAGCGCCCTGAATATTATAGAAGTATATGCTTTATTAATATTAGGCGGATGGAAAAAAGAAGCATTGAGTGTTGATATAGTTCCTTTATTTGAAACAATCGATGACCTGGCCAATGCAGCTGCCATTATGAAAAAACTGTATTCCAACAAAATATACAGGCAACACTTAAAGCTGCGCAACAATACGCAAACCATTATGCTTGGTTTTTCTGATGGTACCAAAGATGGTGGCTATTTAATGGCTAACTGGAGCATTTATAAGGCCAAAGAAGAATTAACACGCATCTCCAGGAGTTTTGGTGTTGATGTAATATTCTTCGATGGGCGCGGTGGCCCGCCGGCACGCGGTGGCGGCAAAACACATAAGTTCTATGCATCAATGGGGCACGATATTTCAAACAAAGAAATACAATTAACGGTGCAGGGGCAAACCGTAAGTTCCAATTTCGGCACCATCAGTTCAGCACAATTTAATATTGAACAATTAATTCATGCCGGTATTTCAAACGATCTGTTTTCATCAAAAGAAAATACCTTAACCAGGAGCGAAGAAAAGCTGTTAAAGCAACTTTCTGAAGACAGTTATGAAGCCTATCTGCAGTTAAAAAATCACCCGGCATTTGTTGATTATCTCGCGGAGATAAGCCCCTTGCGTTTTTACTCGGAAACAAATATTGGCAGCAGGCCAACCAAGCGTGGCAAAACATCAACACTAGCTTTGAAAGATCTCAGAGCTATCCCGTTTGTGGGTTCATTCAGCCAGCTTAAACAAAATGTAACAGGCTATTATGGTGTGGGCATTGCATTGAAAAAAGCTGAGGAAAACCGCAAATGGAACAGCGTGGTTCAGCTATATAAACACTCGCTTTTTTTCAAAACTTTAATTGATAATTGCGAGATGGCAATGATGAAATGTTATTTCCCGCTAACACAATATCTTGCCGGTAATTCGCGGTATGGAAAGCTTTGGAATATGATGAATTCTGAGTATAATCTCACGCTGCAGTATTTACAGAAGCTTACAGGCAATGACACACTGATGGCGGGGTATCCTGTTGAAAGTTCAAGCATACACATGCGGGAAAGAATTGTGCTGCCGCTGGCTACCATTCAGCAGTATGCCTTAATGCAGTTGCGCTCAAAAAATGATTCGCAGTACAAAGAAAAATATGAGAAGCTTGCTATGCGGTGTTCCTTCGGGATAATTAATGCCGGGAGAAATTCAGCATAAAGCGCTTTAGAAATCAGGTCCCAACAAATTTTTTAGTCAATCCCATAAAATAAAAAGGGTTCCGCAATGAACCCTTTTTTATTTTATTATAATCTTATCAGCTAAGCCTGCTCAACGGCTTTGGGTAATTTGTCGCCAAACTTCTTTTTATAAAAAAGCATTGCATCTTCAATTATATCCAAAGCTTTTGCTTTATCGCCAAAATCGGAAACGACAACGGATTTCTTTTCAAGCGTTTTATACTCTTCAAAGAAATGCCTTAATTCTTCAAAGAAATGCTGTGGAAGTTCTTCTATATTATTATAATGGTTTACACCGGGGTCATTGTTGGCAACGGCAATTATCTTATCATCTGCATCGCCGCCGTCAACCATTTGCATAACGCCAACAATTTTGGCTTCCATTAATGTTAAAGGCTGCACCGGCAAAGAAGTAATAACCAATATATCAAGTGGATCTTTATCGTCTCCATAAGTTTGCGGGATAAAACCATAATTCACAGGATAGTAAAAAGAAGAATAAATAACGCGGTCCAGTTTTAACAAACCACTTTCTTTATCAATTTCATACTTGCATCTTGAGCCTTGGGATATCTCAATAACAGCATTAACAATTCTGGGTGCCCTATCTCCGGTATTTACGCCATGCCATGGATGAAGAACAGTAGTGGTAATCATAATTAAATTTTTGCAAATGTACTTTTAAACAGCTTTTTTAAGAAGTCTTATTTGAGATAGATGAAATATTTTAAAAAAACTAATTAAGAAATCCGGAAAAAAATTTTCAAATAGACCGTTTTTTATATATTTATCCTTTTTAAATCCAGCCTTATATTTAGAATGACAGGTAAACAATTTTATCAAAAAGTTTATACTGAATTGGGCTTATATTTGTAATGCTTTATTAACCTCGTTTAGTTTCCCAATGAATGAAATCTTACTAATAATAGCGGCCTACCTAATAGGCTCTGTACCAACAGCAATATGGGTTAGCAGGTATTTTTTTGGAGTTGATATTCGTGATTATGGCAGCGGTAATGCAGGCGCCACCAATACTTATCGCGTATTAGGTGCAAAATGGGGCACACTTGTAATGATTACAGATATGGTTAAAGGCGTTATAGCCACTTCCCTGTACATTTTAATTCCATATTACGTAACAAAATCCAATGAATGGGACAGGACAAATCTTATGATCGGGCTTGGCCTGGCAGCGGTTGCCGGTCATATTTTCCCCATCTGGGCTGGTTTCAGGGGCGGCAAAGGCGTGGCAACCTTGTTTGGAATGATATTAGCTATTCAACCCATCGTAGCTGTATGCTGTGTTGGGGTGTTTTTGCTGGTTTTATATTTAACGAGGTTTGTGTCGCTCAGTTCTATTCTGTCAAGTGTAGCATTCGCCGTTTTTATTCTTTTTATTTTCAATGATGATGTTACACTATACAGGATATTCTCTGTAGCAGTAGCATTAATGGTTATACTCACCCACCAAAAAAATATAAACCGGTTGTTAAACGGAACAGAAAGCAAGGTTCCAATCCTTAAACACCGCGACCGCCGCCGCAGCAACAGGCAAAAAAGAAGACGTTGATCTTCATTTTTAACTATTGTTGAATTTTTAATTATTTTATGAAACGCCCGCATAAAATGCTTCCCTTTCAGGAGAATGTATAAGGCGTTCCATGAGACCATTTAAAAAAACAGAAATTATACGAATGAAACCGAAAATCATCCTGCTACTTCTCTTTGTAGCAAGCCTTAACTTTTTTTCCTGCACACGAAATGCAATTACCGGCAGAAACCAGCTTTCACTGGTTCCCGAATCTGAAATGCAGCAAATGGCTGTAACCCAATACAGGGAATTTCTCGATACCAGTAAAGTTGTTCCAAAAACAAATGCCAATGCAGAAATGGTGAAACGCGTTGGTTCGCGCATAGCATCGGCTATTACGAAATATTACCAGGAAAAAGGTATTACAAATGATATAGCCAATTATAAATGGGAGTTTAACCTCGTTCAGGACAAACAGGTAAACGCATGGTGCATGCCCGGTGGCAAAGTGGTTGTTTATACAGGCATTCTTCCCATTACGCAAAACGAAGATGCGCTTGCCATTGTATTGGGACATGAAATAACGCATGCTGTTGCAGGCCATGGCCGTGAACGCATGAGCCAGGTAATGGTAGCACAGGGATTACAGATAGCTGGGAACGTGGCTTTATCAAAAAATGCACAAACGGTAAATATTTTCAATAATGTTTTTGGACCTGCTGCGCAGGTTGGTGTATTGTTACCGAATAGCCGTAACCAGGAACTGGAAGCAGATCATTACGGGCTGATCTTTGCGGCAATTGCAGGCTACAATCCGCAGGAAGCTATATCTTTCTGGACGCGTATGGCAAACTTGAGCAAAGGCGGTGCACCACCTGTATTTTTAAGCGATCACCCAAGCGATGCTGACAGGATTCAGAAATTAAAACAGCTAATGCCTGAAGCGCTTTCTTATTATAAGCCTTCCAAATAACCAAGAGGAGATTGTTTAAACCAATGTTTTACCCTTAAGGTTTAACGTCTAAAAATAACCTTACAGTAAACGACATCGTTCGTTATTCATCACTCAAAAAACAGCATTAGTAACAAGTATAAAAATCTTCTTTATACTGTAAGTTTCTTAATAAATTATTCGTGCAATATTCTTCCCGGAATAACAGGCAATAAAAAACCCCGCGGCTGCGGGGTTTTGAAATTTTATAACGAAAAGAATTATTTCTCTTCTTCTTTCTTAAGCTTCTCTTTAATTTCAGCCAAAGCGCTAAGATCGCCAAGTGTAGCTTTTTCAACCTTGTTCTGAATATTCTTAACCGTTTTACGTGTCTTTTCAGATTCGGCTTTTGCTTCTTTCTTAGCTGATTCCTGTTCAGCCACTTTTACCTGTTCCCATATTTTGGTATGGCTTACAAGAATACGCTTTTCATTACGGTCAAATTCAATCACCATAAATTCCGCAGTTTCATCTGCCACCAGGCTCTTGCCGTCTTCTTTAATTAAATGACGGTTAGGTGCAAAACCTTCAAGGCCGTAAGGTAACTGAACAATAGCGCCGCGGTCATCTTTACGAATGATAGTTCCTTCATGCACGCTGCCTACAGCAAATGTATCCTGTAAAGCTGTCCATGGGTCTTCTTCCAGTTGTTTATGACCAAGCTGCAATTTGCGGTTTTCTTTATCGATGGCCATTATCAGCACATCAATTTCTTCGCCCGTTTTTGTGTATTCACCAGGATGATTGAAGCGTTTCAGCCAGCTTAAATCGCTGATATGGATCATACCGCCAATACCTGGTTCAAGCTCTACAAACACGCCGTAAGGAGTAATGTTTTTAACCACACCTTTGTGCCTGCTGCCTTCCGGATATTTTTCTTCGATATTATTCCACGGGTCTTCTGTAAGCTGCTTGATGGAAAGACTCATTTTGCGGGATTCTTTATCCAGCGTTACAACCTTAGCTTCATGCTCATCACCCAGTTTAAAGAATTCTTTTGCATTGATAGGTGTGTTAGCCCATGTAATTTCACTCACGTGTACCAAACCTTCAACGCCGGGAAGAATTTCAAGGAAAGCACCGTAGTCTTCAATGTTAACTACTTTGCCTTTTACAACAGCGCCTTCATGTATAAATTCAGGCAATACATCCCAGGGATGTGGGGTAAGCTGTTTTAAACCAAGGCTGATGCGTTTCTTATCATCGTCAAAATCAAGCACAACAACCTGCAGTTTCTGATCCATCTTCACTACTTCACTTGGGTGAGAAATTCTGCCCCATGAAATATCCGTGATGTATAGTAAACCATCTAAGCCGCCAAGGTCCATAAATGCACCAAAGTCTGTAATGTTCTTAACAGTACCTTCAAGCACCTGGCCCTTTTCAAGCTTGCTGATGATTTCTGCACGCTGTGCTTCAATATCGCTTTCAATTAATGCTTTGTGTGATACAACGGCGTTCTTTATGGCTTCGTTAATTTTAACAACCTTGAACTCCATTGTTTTGCCTACAAACTGATCGTAATCAGTTACAGGTTTAACGTCAATCTGAGAACCAGGCAGGAATGTTTCGAGGCCAAATACATCTACAATTAAGCCGCCCTTTGTTTTGCTGGTAACGCTACCGGTAACCACTTCGCCTGTTTTGTGCACTTCAACAATGCGCTCCCATGCACGAAATACACGAGCCTGTTTGCGGCTGAGGTGAAGGTTGCCATCGCGGTCTTCTTTTTCAACCACCATAACTTCCACAACATCGCTCACTTTAAGACCGGGGTTATCGCGGAATTCGTTAAGCGATACAAGACCATCGCTTTTAAAACCAATGTTTACAACAACATCAGTTTTAGTAAGGCCTACAACGGTTCCGTTTACAATTTCGCCATCTTCAATGGTAACAAAAGTGTTCTCGTAAACCTTGTCATACTTTTCTTTTTCTTCTTTGCTGTAGTTTGTAACATTACGCTTATCAACGCTCCAGTCAAAATCGTCGTGCGCTGCCAGCTTTTCTTCTACAGGCTGGGGAAGTGTTTCTGTAATAGTGTTTTCCACTGCGGGCTGGGTTTCAGTTTCAGAAGCTGAATCTTCTGTCACAGGTGCATTTGTTGTCGCTGTAGTTGCTTCTGCCTGTGGGGCATTGGCAGACTCCTGTGCCTCAGCGTTTGTGTTAGGAATATTATTTTCACTCATAATAAAAATCCCGTTGTTTTAAATCGGGGCGGCAAAAGTAAGTAAAATACAGTAAAAACACGTATTTGCAACGGGCCGGTTTGTTAATGAATTCTTTAAGAGAAACGGCGTTATAGTCGAATAAGCCGGTAGAAAACCTAAATGATCAATGCTCATTTCAGCCATTGAATCAAATATTGAATATTGTATTGTTGAATATGGATTACTATACAGGACTATGAATGAATATAATTGTGTAAATGTTCAATCGTTTCTTTCTGTGTGAGAATGGTTTCTTTAACCACGTCATTAATAGATATAATACCGGCAAGCTGCCCGTTTTCTATAACCGGTAAATACCGGATATTTTTTGCAGACATCAGCTCCATACAATGTTCTACAGTATCATTTTTTACTACAGACGGATAACCGGTATCCATTATTTCACCCACCGTGGTTTCGCTGGAAGAGCGGCCTTTAAGAATTACTTTACGGGAATAGTCACGCTCCGTCATAAGGCCAATAAACCTGTCGTTTTGAGATATGGCCACAGAACCGATATTCTTATCAGCCATTAATTTCAGAGCGTCAATCACGGTTAATTCAGATTGAACCGTTTCAACATGACTGCCCTTGCGTTTCAATATGTCAGCAACGTTTTTCATAAGGATAAAAATACAAAATTCTGTGAAAGTCTCCTTATGAAAAATCAGCCTCTACTTCTTATTTTTTTGCTGGTCTTTCAATTGCTGCACTTTTTTTTGCGCCTCCATCATTTTTTCATATTGCTCCTGCCATTTGCTTTTTTGCTTTACCTTTTTGGGGGCTTTGCGGCGCTCGTGCATATCAGCAAGAATTTTTTCATGGTCAAGAATATAGTTCTGTATAACGAAC
>JAEWBD010000437.1 GCA_023391315.1 Bacteroidota bacterium
GATTTACCGTATCATCATCCACCGGTTTAATGTTGAATGGCTTACAGACAGAAAAGATTCAATAAAAAATAAATAATCAAAACCCCACATTTGGAAACCAAAAAATATATGCGTAAAACTGAAGGATTAATAGCAGCAGCGTTTACACCATTCAACCCGGATGGCTCTGTAAATTTTGATATGATACCTGTACTCACAGAAAAATTGATTAACGATGGATTGAAAGGCATTTTTGTTTGCGGAAGCAATGGGGAGGGGCCAAATATGACCACGGAAGAAAGAATGCAGGTGGCAGAAGCATTTATAAAAGCTGCTAAAAAAAGGTTATTGATGATTGTACATGTTGGCCATAGCAGCATCGCAGAGGCAAAAACTTTAGCGGCGCATGCAGTTAATTGTGGCGCGGATGCTTTTTCATCTGTAGCTGGTTTTTATTTTAAACCAACGGGTGTGAAAAACCTGGCTGAATCTATGGCTGAAATTGCCGGTGCTGCACCATCATTGCCATTCTATTATTATCACATTCCGCACTTAACCGGTTTGGGTATGGACATGATTGCTTTTTTGCAAGAAGCACAGCCTGTCATACCAAATCTTGCAGGCATAAAATATACCGCATCAACCATACAGGAATTTCAGTCGTGCATCAACTATCAAAATAAAAATTATGACATGATGTATGGTTTGGATGAATTGTTGTTGCCTGCATTGTCAGTTGGTGCAAGAGCAGCCATTGGCAGCACTTATACATTTGCAGCGCCGGTATATTTAAAAACCATTCAGTTGTTTGACGAAGGCAAAATAAAAGAAGCACAGGAAAACCATTTGTTTATGGTTGATGTAATCAGGGCTTTTGTAAAATATCCTCCAATACCGGCGCAAAAAGCCATGATGAAAATGCTGGGTTGGGATCTCGGGCCTGCAAGACTTCCACTGAAAACATTATCCGAAGGGGATTATCAATCACTTTATAATGAGTTAAAAACATTATCATTCTTTGAACGTGTTCCTGTAAATGCAACAGTTAATGAATAGCGTAAGCACATGCATCTAATAAAAAAAATAGTTATCATCTTATGTTTCATTCCCATGAGAAATAATGCACAGGATATATTACCGAAGGTGGCGTTCACCTGGGGGCGTTTACAGGACTTTCCAAGCCGGGATGGGCTTGCGGGTGCTTATGTGGGTGTAAGCAACAATGCGCTTATTGTTGCCGGTGGAACAAATTTTCCAGACGATACAAGACCATGGAGTGGTGGTAAAAAAAAGTGGTACGATACAATTTATGTTTTGGATAAACCAACAGGAGAATGGAAAGTTGCAGGGCATTTGCCAAAAGCTTCCGGTTACGGTGTTGCATTAACCTATAACAACAGCCTTCTTTGTTTTGGTGGTGGCGATGCTGAACAAAATTTTAATGCGTGTATTGCAATCAGCTATAACAAAGGGAAAGTAAATATCACTTCTTTGCCAAACATGCCTGTGCCGTTAATTAACGCCTGTGGTGCAATTATCAACGATAAGGTTTTTATTGCAGGCGGCATTGAAACACCAGGTGGAAAAACCACCAATCATTTTTTTAGCCTTGATTTGAAAGACACAGCAAAAGGCTGGTCGGTATTACCCTCATTTCCCGGCGATTCAAGGATGCTGTCAACCGCAGGGACGTTAAATAATAACTTCTATGTTTTTGGCGGTGTTGAATTACAAAATATACAAGGCGATACTGCATTACGCAGAAAATATTTAAAGAGTTGTTTGATATATAATGCTGCAACAGGCTGGAGGCAAATTGCAGATTTGCCATATACTCTGGCTGCAGCGCCCGGGCCTGCATTTGGTGAAGGCAATATGCTGTATTTATTTAGCGGCGATGATGGCGCCAATGCAGAACGCAACAATGAACTAAAAGATCAGCATCCAGGTTTTACTAATAATATTCTTGCTTATAATATTGAAACAAATACATGGTCTATAGCAGGAAAAGTTGCTGTTGATATAAAGCCTGATGCAGATAGATTTCCATTGAAGAGTTTATATGCGCCGGTAACAACGCCGCTCACGATCTGGAATAATAAGATAATCATTGCAGGTGGCGAAGTAAGGCCGGCAGTACGAACCAGTAAAGTGCTGACAGTAACAATTGATAAACAAAATTGATCCTACAATTGCATGAAAATATACATTGATACACCGTTTTATGAAAAGCAAAAAGCTATGCTTAGGTCATCTGTTACAGATGATATATTGGAGTTTAAAGATGAAATAGCAGGTGAGGAGCAACAATTAAAAGCATTACTGAGAGCTGATATTTTATTAGGTAACCCAAAGCCTGTTGAATGGTTGCAGCAGGCTGTTAATCTTAAATGGGTGCAGTTATATTCAGCGGGGTTTGAATATTATAAAGGCATAAAAATTCCGGCGGTTGTAACCAACATGAAAGATTATTATTCCCAGCCCTGTGCGGAAACCGTTGTATCGGGCATACTCGCTTTATACCGGGGCATGGATACGTTTACGCTGCTGAAATCAGAAAAAAAATGGGTGGGTTACACGGCACGCAATGAGTTAAGGTTGTTGCGTGAAAAGAAAGTGATTATACTGGGTGCGGGTGCTATTGCTAAACGCATTGCAAAAATTTTAAGCGGTTTTGATTGCACTGTTTCATTCTATGCGAGAACCGCAGAAGAAGCTTCAATCCATTCACCGGCTGAATTGGTTAATGAAATTCCCAATGCAGATATCATTATTGGTTGTTTGCCCGGCACTAATGAAACGAAAGGCTTGTTCACGGCTGATATGATCGGCAGGATGAAGAGCGATTCTATCTTTTGCAATGTTGGGCGTGGCAATTTATTAGCGGATGAACAAGCGTTGATAGATGCATTAAACAATAAAAAAATCGGCGGCGCTGTACTGGATGTAACTGCGCAGGAACCCATACCTGCCGATCACTATTTGTGGGATTGCCCCAATACAATTTTAAGCCAGCATTCTGGTGGTGGTAACATAACAGAGTATGAAGGGATAGCCGAATTGTTTCTCGAAAATTTAAAACGGTTTAAAACCGGTAAGCCTTTAAAAAATATTATACAATTAGAAAAGGGGTACTAACAAAGGGGTTTTAAATATTTTATAAAGATTATGAAAGCGCATCATGCATATTTTAATTACAGTCAACTGTCAATGGAAGAACTGCAGCAGTTCAATGAACAGGGGTATCTCATTATAAAAAATATACTTAAGGAGCAAGGACTTCAACAAATGCGTAAAGAATGCATGGCTGCATGGGACACCGAAAAACTGGCTTTTGATCCTAACAAATCATGGTTGCAAAATTCTTTACTGGTAAATATTCATCATAAGGCAAAAACAGTCCGCGATTATTATTTTGAAGGCCCGTTGGTTGAAATTGCCAGCCAGTTAATTGGCCCGAATATTAAAGGTGCCACCTCGCAGTTAACATTTAAAATGAAAGGTAATACAAAACCTTTTGGCTGGCACCAGGATAATGGTTATGGTGAACTTGAACCTTATAATGCATTAACCACATTAACTGCATTGGATGATACTGACAGAGGAAACGGTTGTTTATGGCTGATTCCCGGAAGCCATAAAGGTGGGCAGGTTCGTGTAAAGCAAACAGAAGAGGAGAAGCAAAAAAAATCTGAGATTATTGTTGAAGCGGATGACAATCTTGCTGTGCCCATGGAAATGAAAGCAGGTGATGCATTGATCTTTAGTTGTTGGATGTTGCACAAATCAGATGGTAATTATTCGGAAGAGCGTGACAGAAGAATTTTGTTTCTGCGTTATGCAGATGCAGATGCTGTTGAAGTGTATAATGACCGTAAACCACGTCTTGGGCGATTGGTAAAAGGTAATACACAGTTTGAGGAAGTAAAAGTTTTTGAAGCTGATTTATAGTTCTTCACTTAATAATACTAACAAATTTTAACGAATATGCAAGCTCAATTAAAACATGTTGTTTACAGGATATTAATCTTATCGGCAATAGCATTAATTAGTTCAGTGCAATTAAATGCGCAGGATTTAAATCATTTGTATAAAAGCGGGGATAATGGTTATGCATGTTTTCGAATTCCTGCAATAATTACCACAACAAAAGGTACTGTGCTGGCATTTGCTGAAGCCAGAAAAAATAATTGTGGTGATGCCGGTGATATTGATCTTGTTGTTAAGCGTTCAATGGATGGCGGTAAAACATGGAGTGATATGATTACCGTTTGGAATGACGCTGAAAACACCTGCGGTAATCCTGCGCCTGTTGTTGATCAAAAAACAGGAAGGATTATTTTACTGACAACATGGAACCTTGGAACAGATCATGAAAAACAAATTATTGAAGGAACAAGTAAAGACACCAGAAGGGTGTATGTATTGTCATCAGACGATGATGGTGTCACATGGTCAACAGCGAAAGAAATAACAAAGGATGTAAAGAAAGATAGCTGGAGGTGGTATGCAACCGGCCCCGGCAATGGTATTCAAATAAAAAAAGGAAAATATAAAGGAAGGCTGG
Organism: Bacteroidota bacterium; assembly: GCA_023391315.1. Taxonomy (GTDB): domain Bacteria; phylum Bacteroidota; class Bacteroidia; order Chitinophagales; family Chitinophagaceae; genus Parafilimonas. Next base: position 4,547 of record JAEWBD010000437.1, read on the forward strand.
TTGTTGCCTGTGATAATGTTGATGGTGAGAAAAAAAATCAATCGCATGCCATCTATTCCGATGATGGCGGTAATACCTGGAAACTTGGCAAACCGGCACCCTTTGGACAGGTAAATGAATCTACTGTTGCAGAGTTACCTAACGGAAATTTAATGCTGAACATGCGGCATCCGGGTAACGAGAAGATGCGGCAGGTTGCTTTGAGTAAAAACGGTGGTAAGAAATGGTACGATCAGCATAGCGATACCGCTTTGATTGAACCGGTTTGCCAGGGCAGTTTAATTACTTATATTTTCCCGAACAGGCCAGCATTTGTTGCATTTTCCAACCCGGCAAGTCAAACGGCAAGAGTAAACATGACAATTAAACTCAGTTATGATAACGGCAAAACGTGGGCGAAACAAAAAGTATTGTATGCAGGTCCTTCCGCTTATTCAAACCTCGTGGTATTGCCAAACGGAAACCTTGGCTGCTTATATGAAGCAGGACTTCAAAAGCCTTATGAAGGAATTGTATTTGAAGAAATTCCGTTAGACAGTCTTCAATAAAAATATAACAGCATCTTTTGCTTACAGCTACTACTTTAAAAGGCAACTGGGGCACTTTGTTATTGCCCATCAATAAAGATAACTCCATTGATTATGTAAGGCTGGCCGAGGAAATTGACTATCTTATTGAGGCTAAAATAGATGGGATTTATTCTAATGGTACAGCCGGCGAATTGCATAATCAGACAGAAGACGAATTTGACAAAATCAATGAACGCTTATCCGAAAAATGCAGTTACACTGGTATGCCTTTTCAGATTGGTGCCAGCCACCCAAGTCCTCTTATTTCACTGGAAAGACTGAAAAGAGCAACAGCATTTAAACCTGATGCATTTCAAATCATGTTGCCGGATTGGGTAACTGCGACTATACCGGAACAAATCGATTTTTTAAAAAAGATGGCTGATTATGCCGGCAACACTCCATTGGTGCTATATAATCCCCCACATGCTAAGAATGTTTTATCGCCTCATGAATTGAAAACATTAAGCGAAGCTATTCCCAGGCTGATTGGAATAAAGGTAGCAGGTGGCGATGAAAGCTGGTATAAAGCGATGGAGTGGAGCAAAGCAAAATTATCAGTATTTATTCCAGGACATTTTTTGGCGACCGGTATTAAACAAAAAATTGCATCAGGCGCTTATTCAAACGTTGCGTGCTTAAGCCCGGAAGGTGCGCAATGGTGGTGGCAATTAATGCAAACAAATATTGAAGCGGCACTGCAAATTGAAAAAAGAATTCTTCAGTTTTTTGATGAATGTATTATGCCTTTTAAAGAAGCAGGCTATTCAAACCCGGCGTTGGATAAATTATTGGCAGCAGCCGGCGGCTGGTCTGCTATCGGCACAAGATTACGCTGGCCATATAAATGGATTCCTGAAACTGAAGTGAAAAAAGTATTCGCAAAAGCTAAAGCATTCTTGCCTGAATTCTTTTAAATGATTATGCATTGATGTGTTTACAGACAATGGCGAATGACATTGTTTTATTCCCCATCGCTGGGAACGCATTTTACATGTGCATTTTAAAGAAGCTGATCTTGATAAATTTCCAACAAAAAAACACCTATTTAAACAATAAAGAATTTACATGCGCATTACAGGTATTAAAACAAGAATTGTACGACAGTCATCAACGCTTTGGTATGCACCCGGAAAAGTGCCGTTAAACTATACGCCGCATTTTGATTTCCCGCTCACAACTATTTATACTGATGAAGGCATTGAAGGTTATACAATGGATTATTGCCCCCTGGGACAAGGCCCCGCTTCGGCGCACGCCGTGCATGACATTTATTATCACTTGCTGTTTGGTAAAGACCCTTTGCTGCATGAAGCTATATGGCAGGAGTTCAGGAAAATGCAAAGACATTTGTACAATTTCAGAGAAGCAATATGGGGTAACCTTGACGTGGCTTTGTGGGATATAAAAGGGAAATATGCCGGATTGTCTATTGCGGTCATGTTGGGTAAGTATCGTAACAAAGTCCCGGTTTATTCAAGCTGCCCTCCACAAACTGTTGACACGATTGAAGCGGTGGAAGAGCAGGTCAAACTTAAAATACATCAAGGGTTTCAAGGTGTAAAACTTCAATTGTCCGGCGGCTCAAAAATTGATATTCCAAAGCTTCAGAAAGCAAGAGAAGCGGCCGGTGATAATTTTCCTTTAATGCTTGATTCTTCTGCTGTATTAAGTTTTGAAGATGCATTGAAGATTGGTTATGAACTGGATGAATTAAAGTATGAATGGTTCGAAGAACCTTTTCCGGATGCACATATTCTTCAACTAAAAAAGCTATCACAGGCTATACGCACACCCGTGCTTGCCGCTGAAACAGTAGGCCTGTTTGAATTACCGCACTATATGACCGAAGGCGCCATTGATATTGTTCGCGGTGATGTGCATCATAAAAGTGGTATTACGGGTGTAATGAAAGCGTTGGGCATGTGTGAAATGATGGGGTTTGAATTCGAGATTCATACGGCTGCTGCACCTTTGCTTGATGTGGCGAACCTGCATGTTGGCTGTGCCACATGCTTAACAAGATTTCTAGAATCACATCATCCCATGTTTCGTTTTGGATTAAAAAATAATCCTTTGGAAATTAAAGAAGATGGTTGCCAGCATTGCCCGACGGGCCCCGGGCTGGGTGTAGAAATTGACTGGGACTGGATAGATGATCATACTGTTGAAGTGATACAGGGCGATGGGTTTAAAAATTAAAGTCTATCCTGCAGTAAGTAAAACTCCTTGCAAAACGCTCTGAAGATTGAATGTCGTTTCACCTGAAAGTGGAGAAGTAAGTAAATGTAACGCTGGCCAAAGGTGGCTGGGACATTGAATGGTACCCTGATCTTACTATACTTCATTCGGCACATTTATATTTATTATCCATTCTCTTATCTTGTATTCATTAATACAATGGATAGCATACAGCCAGCAGAATTGTTAACATTGACGTCCCTGACCCCCCCAAAAAAAAACTTTTTCCTGTAAAGAGTCGCTAAATAAATTAGATGGACTTATAATGGTTCTATTCCCGTTCATACGCACATAAGTTCAAAACATTTATGCAGTCAGCAGCCGGTGCTCTTTTTTAAACTCAAACGGTGTTTTGTTTACTATCTTTTTAAAATACCTGTTGAAATTGGAAAGGTTATTAAACCCGCTTTCATAACACACTTCATAAATAGGCATATCTCTTTCCAGTATCATATTGCACGCATGCGCTATTCTTACTTCCAGCAGGAAATCATAATATGTTTTTCTCGTTTTTGATTTAAAATACCTGCAGAATGATTTTGTGCTGAGGTTGGCTACAGATGCTATTTCGGAGAGTGTTATTTTCTTTTGAAAATTATTGGAAGTGTATTGAAATATTTTATTTAACCGGTCAGCTTCCGTCTGATCTATTTTTAATTGATGATTCAAAGGGTTAATAATATCTTTTTCTTTTGAAGCGGCAATTTTATCCAGTATAGCCAGCAGCGTTATCACTCTTTCAAGCCCTTTGGCACTGGCCAACCTGGTCATAAGTTCACGCACCTGGTCTCTTGTTTGGCCCGTAATTTTTATGCCCTGCTTTGCTTTTTCCAGCAACGATTCAATGCTTTTTAATTCAGGCACATTAAAAAATTTATCGCCCTAAAAATCATGATGAAAATACACAACAGTTACTTCGGCTTTTAGTTTTGAACCGGTTTCAAAGTATTCCGGATCACAACGCCACATGTGGGCAAGGTTTGATCCAAACAAGAAAAGTTCGCCCGGTTCAAAGCGGTGAACATTTGTTCCTATTAAACGTGTGCCTCTTCCTTTATGGATATAAATCAGTTCAATTTCCGGGTGAAAATGCCATTGATTATAAAAATCACCACCCCTTCTTTTATAGAAGTTAAAGCTTGATTCCGGCTTCAGCGAAACTTTTAATAAATGTGGTTTCATATAGCAATATGTATCAAATACGCAGTTATTAACCTATTTCTTTTTATAAAGATGTAAATATAGTATTAGTTGTTGCTAATTAATTGGAAATTATTCTGAAACCAAAAATAGAATTTTGAAAAACGATTTGCAATTCCTTATTCTTTTTTTGATTTCTAAAATTTCATTTTTATGCTGTATGAATTTCAGAACCAGGGACTGCGGCAAACATTTATACCTTCAGTCAGGCAAGGCCAAGCTGCTTATAAAGAAGAAGAATTACCCGATAAAATTTTATGGAATTTCTTTAAGAAAGGTGATGAGAATGCATTTGCCTTTATCTACAAGCATTATTCCACGCTGCTTTTTTCTTACGGGTGTAAATGTGCTTCAGACAAGGAAATGGTAAGAGATTGTTTGCACGACTTCTTCCTTTATCTCAGGAATAACAGGCTTGGCTTTGGCGAAACCACTTCAATTAAATTATACCTTTTAAAAGCGTTCAGAAGAAGGATTGTTGATTACCTTAAGAAAACAAATCATGAACATAAGCTCAGGAAGGCTTCTTTATATACGCCTTATGGTGAAGAATCATCAGCGGAATTGGCCTTTATAAATAAACAGGTGAATGCAGAACAGCTTGATAAACTGCAGCGTGCTTTGAATATGCTGAATGCCAAAGAAAGAAAAGTGATTTACTATTTTTATTTTGAAGGAATGAGTTATGAACAAATAGCTGGCATATTACATTTTAGCCATGTGTCTTCAGTTAGAAGGGTTATGTATAGAAGTCTCCGCCATCTCAGGCATTTTTATTTGAAGGCATAACGATTATTTTTTTAAAAACCGGTATCATTTTAACCATTTTGGCCTTATAGTATTTAAAACGCCAATCAACTAACAAAAGCTTTTCAATAATGGCGGTTTGATTGTTTGCAAAGAAAAAATCCGGGCATCAGTTTATCATCTAAAATTAAATTCAATGAAAGTTTCACTAAGTGCTTTAATGTTATTGATAGGGTTTGCATTAACCTTTCACCTCGCCATGAATGCACATGTAGGCGCTATTGTAAAAAACCCGCGCATGGGTAATGCGCTTTTCTGGATTATAGGCGCAGCTACTGCTACGGTTATTGCCTTCACCGGTTGGGATGCAGGTTTTTTTGCCAGGCTGAAAGAAGTACCGGCGTGGTTATTCACAGCGGGCATTATAGGAGGTGCATTGGTTTTTGGTATAGCCTGGGCAATGCCTAAATTAGGCGCAGGCACCGCATTCGTGCTGATGATTGCAGGCCAGGTTATTTCAGGAATGATCTTTTCACATTTTGGTTTATTTGGTTCCCCGGTTGAACCTGTCTCACTGGTGAAAATTATAGGAGTAATATTATTGATTGCGGGCGCAGCCATCGTAACACTTGCCAAATAACATTTAAATTGTACTAATGAAAAATATAAATTCTTATAACCGCAGGAGTTTTGTAAAGCTGGCCGGTATGGCCGGTGCTGCGGCACTTATGGCTCCAAACTTAGCTTTCGAAATAGCAAGAAAAAGAAGGTTTGAAATTGGCGCTACGTTTATCCTGTGGGGGTATGGGCCCGATAATCTCGAACCCGCGCTTCAGGATATTTCTTCACTCGGTTATCACGCTTTTGAAACGTTCGGTAATGTAATTGACACATGGGAAGAAAAGCGTGGCGGCATAGGCCCGTTAATTGAAAAATATAAAGTGCCGATTGTATCTGCTTTCTGCCAGACCGATGTGCTTGATCCCTCAAAATTAAAATCTGAAACAGAGAAACTTGTTCGCTGGACAAAACTGCTTAAAGCTAACGGCGGAAAAGTGATAGAATATTGCGCAGGCGGCAAGCGTGCAAACGATTTTAATTATAAAGATCATGCTAAATACATGGTTGAATCAATGAATGTTTTTGCTAAAGCTGTTACAGATGAAGGACTGGTTTGTGCATTGCATCCTCACACCGGCACACCGGTAGAAACGGAAGAAGAAATTTATTATGTAATGAACAACCTTGATACAAGATATATGAAGTTTGGCCCCGATGTTGGCCAGATACAAAAAGGCGGCGGCGACCCGCTTAAAATTTGTAAAGACTTTGTATCGCTTATTGAACATGTTCATTTAAAAGATTATGCAGGCGGCGATAACGGTTATCTTGGTTATTCACCGTTAGGAGAAGGTAAGGTAAAGCTTAAGGAAATATTGGACCTTCTCGAAAAAAGAAGAAAACATATGGCAGGTATGATTATGTTTGAACTGGACTACGATTCTAAAATAAAGCCTGCCTATACCCAGCATCGCGCTGCTGAAATTTCAAGAGATTACCTGATAAAATTAAACTACAGGTTTAGCGAAAAACAGGTATAATAAAACAATAATTACATCATTAAAATAATCGCATAAAACGGTGAGGGGCCAATGGTATGCCCTGCATAAACGTAAAAGAATAAAATGGAAGTTTTAAATAATTATATAAACAGTAGTTGGGTAAAGAGTAAAGAACAGCATACAACAGATGTTATTAACCCGGCCACACAGGAAGTGCTTGCAAAAGTTCCCGGTGGGAAAGGCACAGCGGCAGATGTTGACCTGGCGGTTGCGGCTGCGGCTGAAGCTTATAAATCATGGGCGCATGTACCGGTTATGAAACGCGTGCAGCCTTTATATAAACTGAAACAATTGCTTGAAGACAATGCGGAAGATATTGCAAAAACGATTACGGAAGAATGCGGAAAAACGCTGGGTGAATCAAGAGGTGAGCTGCAACGGGCTATTGAAAATATAGAAGTGGCTTGCGGCACACCAATGCTTATACAGAGTGAATTTTCAGAAAACATTGCCAGTGGTATTGATGAATTTATGATTCGCCAGCCGCTGGGTGTTTGTGCGTGTATATCGCCGTTTAATTTTAAGGGCATGATTACTTTCTGGTTCCTGCCTTACGCCATTGCCTGCGG
>JAEWBD010000088.1 GCA_023391315.1 Bacteroidota bacterium
ACACAGGATGGGACAGTGCGAATCTGGCAAACAAACCGCTTAACGAAGAAATTTTGGAACTCAAACAACAACCGGGAAAAGACATTTTAGTTGGAAGCCGGAGTTTAATTATTCAGCTTTTAAACAGTAAACTTATTGATGAATTTCAACTTTGTATTCATCCTATCATTGAAGGAAAAGGGCTGCCGTTGTTTAACCAAATAACGAATAGGACTGTTTTCAAACTTGCTAAGACAAAATCCCTGAACTCAGGTGCAGCCGTACTCTACTATGAACCGACACCAGGAAAAACAACGAACCGCTAACATTGGTGCCAATAGCTGGGCCGGGCATTCGGGTAATTGGTCACGGGTTTCTAAAAAAGATTAATTGGAAGACATTTATTGTGATGTTTTCACTTAACACACAAAATAAAAATTATGTACCGGTATATACCTGTTTGTTTTATATTTGCTCAATTCATTTTTTAATCAATGAAAAAGACAATCACCGAACTCATTCAAATTGATCATTCCTTAGCTACTCCGGTCTATAAACAGATCGTTCAATCTATTTACCGCAACATAGATAGTGGTGTTTTGGTAAAGGATGATATTCTTCCATCAGTAAATAAAATTTCTGAAGTTTTTTCACTAGCCCGGGGTTCTGTTTTTAGTGCGTATAATGATCTGCGTGCTTCAGGCATTATCGATTCAATTCCGGGCAAAGGTTATTTTGTAAAGAGTACCGATACCAAACAATCAAAGCGCATCTTTCTTTTATTCAGCACATTCACGCCTTACAAAGAAACTTTGTTTAATGCGCTGTTGAATGCTTTGCCACAAGATGCAACACTTGAAATTTATTTTCATCACCACAGCATAAAAATGTTTGAAACGTTGATACGCGAACAAGCTGCGTATTACAACACGTTCATAATAATGCCGGAAATTCATTCAGATACGCCTTCCATTTTATCCAAGCTTGATCAACGCAATACATTTTTGCTTGACGTTGGTTATAAAGAACATAAAAAAGATTATCCGGGGGTTTATCAAAACTTCGAAAAAGATATTTATTCCATATTGATGTCGAACAAAGATTTGATATCAAAATACAAAAGGCTGTTCTTAATTTTTCATGAGTCAACAAGAACTAAAGACATTATAACAGGCTTCAATAAATTTTCAAAAACCAAAGTCATTACTACTTCAGTCATCAATAAATTCAATGAAGATGATGTAAAAAAGCAAGACGCTTTTATTGTTATTGATGATAATGATCTTGTTAAAATAGTTAAGTATGCAAAGTTGAAAAATCTTCAATTAGGTAAAGACATTGGTGTAATTTCTTATAACGAAACCAATTTAAAAAGTGTAATTGGCAATGGCATTACGACCATCACCACCGACTTTGAAGCCATGGGCCGTTCAATGGCCGAAATGGTAATAAACGGGGATCACCATGTTATCGAAAATCCATTTATCATGATAGACAGGCAATCATTTTAAATAATTACAACAGTATGAGTTCTATTCTTGAACCGGAAATAACATTCATAAACGGAAAATTAAAAGGGAAAAATATTGATCGCATAGACCGAAGGTTAAAAGACTTAAAAGATATTTTTTTTGATAAAGCTGCCTTGGAGAAGATGAATCCTGAAACGGTGGTATATGAAGTTGAATCTTATTTCCCGGTGACGCCGGACACGGAAGGCGGACTATTTTATGGTATCACTTACATACATCCCGGTATCGTGGGTAATGAATATTTCATAACAAAGGGCCATTTTCACAAGATAAGAAACCGCAGTGAATTTTATTGCACACTTCATGGAGAAGGTATGCTGCTGCTGATGGATGAAAACAGAAACACATGGGCCGAAAAAATGTACCCGGGAAGTATTCATTATATAAAAGGCAACACAGCGCACCGCACAGCAAATACAGGGAATTCTATACTTTCTTTCAGTGCATTCTGGCCTGCTGATGCGGGCCATGATTATGCAACAATAAGTGAAGAAGGCTTTTCAAAAATTCTTATATGCAAAAACGGCAACCCGGTATTAGCTGAAAGATAATTTAAACGATTGCGATGAACAATTTTTTTATTGGTATCGATTTAGGCGGAACAAGAATTAAACTTGGATTAATAAGCAATGATGAAGGTAATAATAGGTTACTTGATAAAACGATTATCCCCGCCCAATCGGCAAAAGGTTTAGCCACAAGCCTGCCCGTTATAAAAGATCATATCAATAATTTACTTAACTCAAACAATGTTGATATAAATATACTCAAGGGCATAGGTCTCGGATTCCCCGGTCTCGTAAACCCGCAGTCAAATCAAATATTAAGTACCAATGCCAAATACGATGATGCTTTACATATAAAGTTAGATGAATGGGTGCGTGCAAACTGGAACGTTGATTTTTTTATGGATAACGATGCCCGTTTAGCTGCCGTGGGAGAATGGAAATATGGCGCCGGCAGCGATACCGATGACCTCGTGGTAATGACAATAGGCACAGGCATTGGCACTTCTGTTATTATGAACGGGCAACTAATGCGTGGCAAACATTTTGAAGCCGGCTGCCTTGGCGGCCATATTTCGGTTGTGTATAATGGCAGGCAATGCACCTGCGGCAACAAAGGCTGCGTGGAAGCTTATGCAGCCACATGGAGCTTAAAGGAAAGGATACGGGAACATGAGGCATTCAGCAAAAGCTCGTTATCAACAGTTGATGTTATAGATTTTGAAGCCTTGTTTAATGAAGCGGATAAGCAGGATGCGCTGGCCATTGAATTCAAAAATGATTGTATTCAGCTTTGGGCTGCAGCCATCGTAAATCTCATCCATGCCTACGATCCGGAAGTGGTGGTTATTGGCGGCGGCGTTATGCACCGGCATGAAGAACTAATACCACGCATTAAAGAGCTGGTTCACCGGCATGCCTGGACACCATGGGGAAAGGTTGAAATAGAACCATCTCAATTGTTAAGCGATGCTGGTATTTACGGTGCTGTATATTGTTTACAAAACAGGATATAAAAATTTTATTATTTATTAAAATAGTTAGTTTCAATGGAAGGATATATTCCGAACTATGATAAGTTTCCCATTGTTCAGGTAAAGCAGCAAAATGTTTTATGCGGTGAAGGCTGGGAACAAACATGCAACATTATTAATGAGCGCATTCAATCTGTATCTAATGCAAAAAAAATTATTGCAATAGAATGTTATACTGAAATACTCGATGAAGAAGTTTTAACTAACCTGCAATCCTGCATCAAAGGTGAATTTATTCTCACCAAAAATTATATGCTGCCGGAAGATACAATTAGCAAAATGGTTTATCCGGATGTAACGGATGATGCCGTATTTGGTTATATCACCCGTCTTACAATAAACGATTTTTTTGATGCGGATAAGATTGAGCTTTTTAAAAAAGAATTAGAAAAGAAACAAAACACCGTAATTATTTATGGTATTGGTGCAACCCTGCTTGCACAACAATACAACCTGTTGGTTTACTTCGATATGACACGCTGGGAAGGACAGCTTCGTCAAAGAAGAAATGAAGTGAGCAATCTTGGCGTTAACAATAAAGAGCTTAAAGCATCCCTACAATATAAACAGGCTTATTTTGTTGACTGGCGTGTGGCAAACCGGCACAAGCGAACCTTAATGCACAAATGGGACCTGGTAGTTGATACCGTTAAAAAAAACAACCCCAAAATTGTTGAAGGCAAAGCATTGAATAAAGCGCTTGAACAAACAGCACATCAGCCATTCCGCGTTGTTCCTTTTTTTGATCCCGGGCCATGGGGCGGGCAATGGATGAAGAAATATTGTGACCTTGACAAGAATGAAAAAAACTTTGCCTGGTGTTTTGATGGCGTACCGGAAGAAAACAGCCTGCTGCTGCAATTCGGCGATATTGTTTTTGAAACGCCGTCCATCAACGTGGTTTTTGCACAGGCGAAACCTTTGCTGGGCGATGTTGTTGAGGCAAGATTCGGTGCAGAATTTCCAATCCGTTTTGATTTTTTAGATACCATTGAAGGCGGTAACCTAAGCCTGCAGGTGCATCCAACAAATGAATATATCCGCGAAAAATTCGGCATGTTTTATACGCAGGATGAAAGTTATTATATGCTTGATGCAGATGAAGGTGCCCATGTTTACCTTGGTTTGAAAGATGGTATCGAACCAACAGAAATGATCACTGAATTAACCGAAACACAAAACAGCGAATATCCATTCGATGCAGATAAATTCGTGAATAAAATCCCCGTAAAAAAACATGATCATATTTTAATACCATCCGGCACAGTGCATTGCTCAGGCAAAGGAAGTATGGTGCTTGAAATAAGTGCGACACCATACATTTTCACATTTAAATTATGGGATTGGGGCCGGCTGGGTTTAGATGGAAAGCCTCGCCCCATCAACATAAAACACGGCGAAAAAGTTATCGACTGGACTCGCACAACAGAATGGACAAAACAGAATTTAGTTAATACAATCAAAGAAATAAATCGTGGTGACGGCTGGCATGAAGAATATACCGGCTTGCATGAAACTGAGTTTATAGAAACAAGAAGGCATTGGTTTACCAAAAAGGCACATCATTCAACAAACAACAGTGTAAATG
>JAEWBD010000212.1 GCA_023391315.1 Bacteroidota bacterium
CATATTGCAAATGATAACAATCAGCACATCACTTACCGATACGCCTGCTATAAACGCATAACCACCACGATGACCATTATTGAGACTTTGTTTAAGGATAGAAAAAATTACAGGACCAACAGACACACTTAACAGCAATCCTAAAATTAATCCTTTCACTAATGCTTCAAACATTATGAAAACTTATGGTACATTAATTGGCGGCAAAGTAAAGAATTATTCTTTTTGAAGGGCTGTTAAGATATATTTTGAACAAGGATATATTAACATCTGCTGCGGCTGCATTGTTATTAGCCACTGGCTTCAAATTTAAAAGACATAACATTTATTGGGAAATCGCTGTTACTTTAAGAGCAATACAAAGTGTCCTGAGCGAAGCCGAAGGACATGTATTATTGAGCGCAGTCGAAATATTTATTTATTTTAGATAGATGCAGGAACCCTACTTTGTTTATATACTTAAATGTTGTGATGATGCCTATTTTATAGGGTTGTCAAATGATCTGCTGAAAGATTTCAAATTACATAATAAAGGGATTTATGAGTTCACTAATATTCGCACCCCTGTTGAGATGATGTATTATGAAGTAATCCCATGTTTACCCGATGCCATAAAAAGGCAGCAACAATTGCGTGGATGGACAAGGGCAAAAAAAAAGCATTGATTGAGCAGAATTTTCACAAATTGCAGCTTTTATCACAATGTCAGAATATGTCGCATAGCAAATACAAAGATTTCGGCTCCGCTCAATCTTCTTCCGCCCCGCAAACAACATCCGCTGCAAAAAGCCCTTCGGCTCCGCTCAGGGCAGGCATACTTGGCGGCGGACAATTAGGCCGCATGCTCTTACAGGCCGCCGCTAATTATGTTGTTGACACATACGTTTTAGAAAATGATGAAAATGCACCCGCTGCACATTTATGCCATCATTTTGTAAAAGGCGATATCAAAGATTTCGATACCGTTTACAATTTTGGAAAGAATCTGGATGCAATAACGATAGAAATAGAAGCCGTAAATGTGGAAGCATTGGAAAAGCTGGAAAGTGAGGGCGTGAAGGTTTATCCAAAGCCGGCAATAATTAAAATGATAAAAAATAAGGTTACGCAAAAAGAGTTTTATAAGCAGCATAATATACCATCGCCTGAATTCATTATTACGCAGAACCTTGAAGAATTAAAAAAACATGCAGATTTTTTACCTGCCGTACACAAAATGGGACAAGGCGGTTATGATGGCAAAGGTGTGCAGGTATTAAGAGATGAAGCATCGATAAATAAAGGTTTTGATGCGCCATCAGTATTGGAAAAGATGGTAACCATTCAAAAAGAGATTGCCGTAATAGTGGCGATGAATGATAAAAAAGAAACCGCCGTTTATCCGGCCACCGAGATGGTTTTTGATCCTGAGCTAAACCTGCTCGATTACCAGGTTTCACCAACGGATTTACCTGACACGATTTTAGAAGAAGCAAAAGGCATAGCATTAAAGTTGGTAAAGCATTTCAACAGCGCCGGTTTATTTGCTATAGAAATGTTTGTTGATGAAAATAATAAAGTGCTGGTAAATGAATCAGCGCCGCGGGTGCACAATAGCGGCCATCATACCATTGAAGCCAGTTATTGCAGCCAGTATGATATGCTATGGCGTGTTATGTTAGGTTATCCGTTGGGCAATACCGCGGCTATTCTTCCTTCAGCAATCGTAAACCTGCTGGGTGAAGAAGGCCATAGCGGTCCCGCAAAATATGCAGGCATGGATGAAGTATTAGGCATGAACAACACATTTGTTCATCTCTATGGAAAAACGCAAACAAAGCCTGGCAGAAAAATGGGGCATGTAACGATTATGAGTGCCGACAAAACTGATTTGCTCAATAAAGTGCATCGTATAAAAAGCACATTAAAAGTAATAAGCTGATATTTTTACATTCTTTCTTTAATACATTAATATGTCAACTAATCAACTAATCAACCAATCAACTAATCAGCCCCTCGTCGGTATCATCATGGGCAGCGACAGCGACCTGAAGATCATGCAGGATGCCGCCACCATTTTAAAAGAATTTAATATCCCGTTTGAATTAACGATTGTATCCGCTCATCGCACGCCTATGCGTATGGTGGAATATGCCACCAAAGCGGCAGGGCGCGGATTGAAGGCAATAATTGCCGGAGCCGGAGGTGCCGCACACTTACCAGGAATGGTGGCCAGCCTTACCACATTACCCGTTATTGGCGTGCCGGTAAAATCATCCAATTCTATTGATGGGTGGGATTCTGTGCTTTCCATTTTGCAAATGCCAAATGGCGTTCCGGTAGCTACCGTTGCCTTGAATGCTGCAAAGAATGCGGGTATTATTGCAGCGCAGATCATTGGCACTTCAGATGAAGAAGTTGCGGCGGCATTAAAACAATACAAAAATGATCTTGAAAAATCTGTATTGGATAAAGCAAAAAATTTATCCAATGAATGGCAAAACAGCTTTGATAATCTTAATGCTTAATAAAAAAGAAAAGCTGCTATATACAGCAGCTTTCTTTTAACAACAATACAATAAAACTTATAAAACTCTAGACATTTAAAAAAGCATCCACACTCTCAGCGCATTGCCTTCCTTCGTTAATAGCCCAAACCACGAGTGACTGGCCACGGCGCATATCGCCTGCAGCAAATACCTTTTTATTATTGGTTTGATAGCGCTTATTATCTGCCTTCACATTTTTTCTTTCATCAAGGTCAACCTTCAGGTCTTCCAGCATGCCTTTATGCTGAGGATGTACAAAACCCATTGCCAGTAAAACCAACTGGCAGGGAATTTCACGTTCTGTGCCGGCAACTTCTTTAAATCCTGCAGCACGGCCGTCTTCACCCAATTGCCATTCAAGGTTTATAACCTTAAGGGCTTTTAAATTGCCCTCTTCATCTTTTAAAAATTCTTTGGTAGCAATTGCCCATTCCCTGTCGCAGCCTTCTTCGTGTGAAGATGTTACTTTCAGAAGCATGGGATATGTAGGCCAAGGCATGTGATGTGTTCTTGACTTTGGCGGCTGTGGCAACAATTCAATCTGCAATACAGATTTAGCGCCCTGCCGCTTCGAGGTGCCTATGCAGTCGCTGCCGGTATCACCACCACCAATTACTATTACATCTTTATCAAATGCATTGATGGTTTCGGGATAGATATTGCTTTCAATAGCTGCGTTGGCAAAAGGATCTTTTTCAGCGTTCCGTTTATTCTGTTGCTTTAAAAATTCCATGGCGAAATGAACGCCTTTGGCATCACGGCCAGGCACGGGTAAATCCCTTGGAACAGTTGAGCCACCGGCTACAACCACGGCATCATAATTATCCAGGATTTCCTTTACAGGAACATTCACGCCCACATTGGCATTGCACCTGAATTCTATGCCTTCCTTCTCTAATATATCAAGCCTCCTGTCAATCACCCATTTTTCAAGTTTGAAATCAGGAATACCATAACGCAGCAAACCACCCGGCATATCATCCCTTTCAAAAACGGTAACCGAATGACCGGCATAATTTAACTGCGCTGCTGCTGCAAGGCCCGAAGGGCCGGAGCCGATAACGGCCACCTTTTTGCCGCTGCGTATATTTATTTTTTTAGGCTGAACAAAGCCTTTTTCAAAAGCAATCTCAATTATATGCTTTTCAATTTCCTCAATGGTAACAGGGGGATTATTGATGCCAAGCACACAGGCACTTTCGCAGGGTGCAGGGCAAATACGGCCCGTAAATTCAGGGAAATTATTAGTAGTATCTAAAATGTCATAAGCTTCCTTCCAGCTCTTGCGGTACACGGCATCATTAAATTCCGGAATAACATTGCCCAACGGGCAACCGCTGTGGCTGTGGCAAAAAGGAACGCCACAATTCATACATCGTGCAGCCTGGTGATTTAGTTCTGTATCACTAAACCGGCCCACGAATTCGCTGTAAGTTTTAAGCCTTTCCTGCACCGGTACCTTTGCCGGTGTTTCTCTTTCAAATTCTAAAAACCCTGTTGTCTTGCCCATAAGCACACTTTTCCTTTTATAGGAGATAACTGTTTAAGTTGTTGATCAAAAAAATTATTTGACTACAGTTTCTGATTCAGACTCAGATTCGGCTTCTGCCATACGCTGGCTAAGCGCTTTTTTATAATCCTTCGGAAATACTTTGATAAAGTTCTTTACCTGGTTTTCGAAATCTTCCAGCATAAACCTGGCAACTGTACTTCCTGTATTGAGATAATGTTTATGAATAAGTTCTTTTAAACCAATTTCATCTTTTTCATCAACCGGATCCAGGTCTACCATTTCCACGTTGCAGTTTTCGGTAAAACTTCCATTCACATCGTACACAAAGGCAATACCGCCGCTCATACCCGCAGCAAAGTTTTTGCCCGTGCTTCCAAGAATAACGGCTACACCGCCGGTCATATATTCACAGCCATGATCACCTACACCTTCCACTACAACAGAAGCGCCTGAATTTCTTACACAGAAACGTTCGCCTGCTTTACCACGAATGAAAACTTCACCGTCTGTTGCGCCGTAAAGTGCCACATTACCAATAATAATATTTTCTTCCGGAACATAAGTTGCTTCCTGTGCCGGGTAAACAATCAGCCTTGCGCCGCTAAGGCCTTTTCCGAAATAGTCATTGGCATCGCCTTCCAGTTCAAGCGTTACACCTTTTGTATTAAAGGCGCCGAAGCTTTGGCCGGCTGTTCCTTTAAATTTAAAATGAATCGTATCATCGGGTAAACCGGCTGCCTTATACACTTTTGTTATTTCATTTGATACAATAGTGCCCGTAGTACGGTCTGTATTCTTTATATCAAATTCTGCGTATACCTTTTCTTTGCGCTGAATGGCAGGCTGCGCTTTTTCCAGCAGCTTCCAGTCGAGCACCCCTTCCAGCACATCATCCTGGCTTTCGCTGCAATATACGGCAGCATTTAAAGGTGCGGGCGCTTTGAAAAGTATAGCCGAAGCATCTATATTTTTAAATTTCCAGTGATTAATATTGTCGCGCATTTCAAGGCAATCTGCCTGGCCAATCATTTCATTTACTGTTCTGAAACCAAGCTCAGCCATTATTTCCCTTAACTCCTGTGTAATAAACCTGAAGAAATTAATAACATGTTCAGGATCACCGGTAAATTTCTTACGCAAATTTTCATCCTGTGTAGCTACTCCAACCGGGCAGGTATTTAAATGGCATTTACGCATCATGATACAACCTTCCACAATCAAAGCAGCCGTTGCAACACCCCATTCTTCTGCGCCTAATAAAGCAGCAATGGCAATATCGCGGCCGGTTTTCATCTGGCCGTCGGCCTGCACCACCACCCTGTCGCGCAGCCTGTTCATTACTAGTGTCTGGTGTGTTTCTGCCAGTCCCAGTTCCCATGGCAAACCGGTATGCCTGATTGAGCTAACCGGCGAAGCGCCTGTACCACCATCGTGGCCGGAAATCAACACTACATCAGCCTTGGCTTTTGTAACACCGGCAGCAATGGTTCCAACACCCGCTTTACTTACCAGCTTTACATTTACCCTTGCCTTACGGTTGGCGTTCTTCAGATCGAATATTAATTGTGCTAAATCTTCGATGGAATAAATATCATGGTGCGGTGGCGGAGAAATCAAACCTACGCCCGGTGTTGCATGACGAATACGGCCAATCCATTTATCTACTTTGTGACCGGGCAACTGACCGCCTTCACCGGGCTTTGCACCCTGTGCCATTTTGATCTGCAATTCATCGGCTTCCGTTAAATAATAACTGGTTACACCAAAACGGGCAGAAGCGATTTGCTTAATAGAACTGCGCATGGAATCACCGTTTGGCAATGGTGTGTAACGTACATCGTCTTCGCCGCCTTCACCGGTATTGCTTTTTCCGCCAAGGCGGTTCATGGCAATAGCCAGCGTAGTATGCGCTTCCCATGAAATAGAGCCAAAGCTCATGGCGCCCGTAGCAAAACGCTTGTAGATATTTTCAGCGGGTTCTACTTCATCAATAGAAATAGATGGCCTTGTTTTTTTGAATTTGAAAAGACTGCGCAAAGTGCATGCTTTTTCACTTTGTTCATTAACCGCAGCCGAGTATTTTTTAAACAGGTTGTAATCATTTTTCCTTGTTGAATATTGCAACAGGTGAATAGTGGCGGGATTGAATAAATGAAATTCGCCCCGCGCTCTCCACTGGTAAACACCTCCAACCGGCAACCGCTCGCTCGAATTTTCTTTTTTGCTGAAGGCATAAAAATGCTTGGCCAGCGCTTCATTGGCAATCTCATCAAGACCCATCCCCTCTATACGGGAAATGGCATTGGTGAAATATTTATCAACCACATCTTTATTG
>JAEWBD010000203.1 GCA_023391315.1 Bacteroidota bacterium
GGTCAGCAGCTATAAAATGATGAGCATTAATATTTTCTCCGGGTACAGCTCTGGCTGTTACTATAACCCGGGCGCCCCGCATACTTAAGCTATCGGCAATGGCTTTACCAATGCCTTTTGTTCCACCTGTTACCAGGGCAACCTGCCCTTTCAATGTATTTTCCATATTGTTTATTAAAAAATGAGTTGCAAAGTAAATACAATACTTTACTTTTGAAAGTGGTTACACTTTTGTACAGTAATAACACGAAGTAAAGCCTAACAGATAATCAGCCGGTTATGAGCCAAAGAAAAATTAAAAAAAGTGATGAACGATGCACCCTCCAGGAAATTTTAGGTGTTATAGGCGGGAAATGGTCTATGTCAATCATCTATGCATTATTCCCCGGTAAAAAGCGTTTCAGTGAATTAGAGCGCCTTATTCCAAACATTAATACCCGCATGTTGGTCAAGGAATTGAAGAATATGGAAGCCAATGGAATTGTTGTCAGAGAAGTTTTTGCAACCGTTCCGCCAACAGTTGAATACACTTTAACGATAAAAGGAGAAAAGTTAGAGCCGATTATCAACGAGCTCTATAAATGGGGTGTTGAATATGTTGGCTAACATACCCTTCCTAATTTAACCATTACTTGCATACGTAATTTTGGTTTTATACTTTTGGCTGAATGGCGCGCAATATTCAAACTTACCCGTCAACTGTTTAAGTTTTCTATTAGTATGAATAAATTTGCAACCAGGTGTTTTACTCATAATTCTGCCTATTATAATGTACATTAATGCCCTTCCTGATCATTCAAAACCGGGCTTTGACGAAAAAGCACATTTTGAATTATTTCATACACATAATGTAATTGTTAACGCTGTAACGAGGAAGAGTTATTGCAAAGAACATGTGGGCTGCCTTTCATTTAAAACTGTACTATCGGGCACTGAAAAATACATTGTTAATGGTAATCAAATTACCGTAAGGCCCGGCCAGTTTCTAATCCTCAACGACGACCAGTCTTATTCAAGTGAAATTGAAACAGGCATGGATGTACAATCTGTAGCAATCTTTTTCAGGCAAAAATTTGCTGTATCCGTTATTAACGATTTTCAACAACCGGATGTAAAGCTGCCGGACGATTGCAATGATCACGAAGGGCAAATGCCCGGATTTTTTCAAACCTTGTATCAACTTCAGCCCGGTTTAATGAATTTGGTATCCGCAATGTTACGTTCGATTAATAAATATGGGTATCATAAAAACAACGCCGACGAATTTATGATAAGGTTGCTGCACCGCCTGTTGCTTGAACATAAGTTAGTGATGCAGCAAACAAAAAAAATTACTGCTGTAAAAGCGAGTACCAGGAAAGAAATTTATAAAAGATTATGTGTTGCTAAAGATATACTGCATTCAAGTTTTAGCGATAATATTAACCTTGAGCTTTTAAGCCGGAATGCCATTATATCCGTGCCCCACCTGGTACGATATTTTAGGCAGGTTTTCGGTGTTTCCCCACATCAATATTTAACTGCTGTGCGCATGCGTTACGCAGCAGAACTTTTGCTTAAAGACAGTATTAATCTGCAGGAATTAACCCTGCAATGCGGCTTTGAAGACACCAGTTCTTTTTGCAGGCTGTTCAAAAAATATTATGGGCACTCACCTTTCGTATATCACAAAATTCATCATTCCTGCACATGATTTACGCATAGCCTTTTCTTATTTTGGCTGTTTATAATACAGTAATATGAAACGGTTATTTATTTTTTTAATGGCTTGCATAATTAGCACCGGGCTGGCTTCGCAAACAAATAACAATGCACTTCTTTACGCCAAATCCATAAACGTAAACAATATAAGAAGGCATATAGCAGTGCTATCTTCTGATAGTGTGGAAGGCCGGAGAACTGGTGAACCGGGTGCAAAAAAGGCCGCCGGTTATATTGCAGCAGCATATGGTTGTGCAGGTTTGAAAGCGCCGGTTAACGGTTCCTGGTTCATGGATGTTCCGATAGTAAAAACTGAATTTTATGTAACCGGTTTTTCAGTTAACAACCATCATTTCAAATTCAATAAAAGTTTTTTTGTTAATGACAGCTATGCTAGTGGTGCCATTCGTTCCCGCAATGTGATATTTGTTGGCTATGGCACTAACAGTGAGATTGAAAATATAGACCTTAACCAGAAAGTGTTGCTTTGGATAAATGAAGACAAACCAATGGCTGGTGATGCGGGTAATACGAGCGGCCGGTTTTCAGACAACCGTAAACTTATTCTCCATAAGTTAGAAAGTAAGCATCCGGCAATAATACTTGCTATTAATGCCGATGTGCCAGGCGTTTTAATTCGTTATCGCAAGAGTGTTACAGGCCCCAGGTTATCCATTTCAGCTGATCTTGCAGGGAAAGTTCCCATATTTCTTGCAGACACGGTAATTGCCGGCGCAATTTCAAAAACCGGTGATAAATATTATGCTGATCTTAAACAGGAAGCTTCGCATGATAATTTCAGGGCTTATTCAATCGGCGCCCGTTTTGAAGCATCATATAATACAAATATCACAAACATTGATGCGGCAAATGTGCTGGGGTTAATACCCGGGGGCGATCTTAAAGACGAGCTGCTGGTTTTGTCTGCGCACTATGATCATCTTGGCTTAAATGATACAGGCGCTGACAGGATCAATAATGGTGCAGATGATAATGCCTCGGGCATAGCGGCTATTTTAGAAATTGCAGCGGCTTTTTCCGAAGCCCAAAAACATGGGCATGGCCCGCGGCGGAGTGTTTTATTTCTGGCAACGGTTGCTGAAGAAGAACAGTTATTAGGGTCAGCCTATTATTGTGATCATCCCTTAAAACCATTAATTAATACCGTTGCCGACCTGAATGTTGATATGATTGGCCGGACTGGTTCAGAATATTTGGGAAAACCAGACTCGGCAAATTATGTATATAGTATAGGTTCAGCCAGGCACGGCACGGAGTTACGTGCTATTAACGAAAACGTAAATAATTTATATACGAAACTGAAGATTGATTATACATATGACGCGCCGGACGATAGCAACAGGTTCTATTACCGGTCAGATCAATACAGTTTTGCTTCAAAGGGTGTTCCGGTTATCTTTTATTTTAATGGACTTCATGCCGATTACCATCAGCCTTCAGATGAAGTAGATAAGATTAATTGTAATTTGCTTGTGAAGCGCGCTGAACTAATATTTTATACTGCCTGGGAGTTGGCTAACCGCGAAAAACGACCAACCGTTGATGCACAGTTTAATTGATGCTTGGCTGCCCTTTTTAATAAAATTGATTAATCTGGAAAGTATGAAGGCACAGATAATTGTATGTCATCCTAATACCGGGAGTTTTAATCATGCCATAGCAAGCAGGGTAGAAAAGGTTTTAAGCTCAAACGGATATCAAATCATTTTTCATGATCTGTATAAAGAAAATTTTAATCCTGTATTATCTTATGAGGAAATTATTGACAAGTCTTTTGACCCCATGGTGGAAGAATATATCCGGGATCTGAACGAATCGGATATACTCATCATTATTCATCCAAATTGGTGGGGAAAACCGCCGGCTTTATTGTCTGGTTGGATAGACAGGATATTAAGGCTGCAGGTGGCTTACACATTTCCAAAGGGCGGTGAAGGAGGTAAGCCGGTTGGATTATTACAATTGAAACGCGTTTATATTTTCAATACGGCAAATACAAGTATTGAAAGAGAACGTGAAGTTTTTGGTGATCCATTGAACCTGATCTGGAAGAATTGTGTATTTGATTTTTGTGGTGTGCCAGACGTAGTAAGGATGGTTTTTACAGTTGTTGTAGATAGCACGTTAGAGCAAAGAAATGCCTGGTTAGATGAAGTAGAGCAGATTCTTATTAAAAGTTAACGATTGACTTAAGCCGGACATTTAGGTTTCGTTTGAAAATATAATTTTAATGTATGAAAGTTGTTGAAAATGTGCAGGCATTTTATAACCGTCTGCCTTCTCTTAATTATTCAGGCAAAATACAGAACAGCCCCGGTTTTGGACATTTTAATGTTTTTGAGCGTGATGAATGTTCTGTAAATACACCATACAGCCGCAGGGATTTTTATAAGATATCTTTTATTATCGGAACGGGCAAACTGCACTATGCCAACAAATGGATTTATATTGATAAACCTGCATTACTTTTTTCCAACCCGCTGATCCCATATTCCTGGGAGGCGGAATCGAAAAATCAAAGTGGCTGGTTTTGTATTTTTACAGAGGCATTTATTTTACCGCAGGACAGGAATGGCGTTTTACAGGAATCGTGTTTATTTCGTGTAGGCGGCAACCCGGTATATTTTATGAATAAATTACAGCAGGCAGATATTGCAGATATGTACCGGAAAATGATGAGAGAATTGCATGCTGATTATAAGTATAAATATGAAGTGCTGCGCAACTACCTGCACCTGGTTATACATGAAGCCATGAAAATGGAGCCGGGTGACAATTTTCAAAAGCATAAAAATGCTTCATCCCGAATATGTACACTTTTTTTAGAACTGCTGGAGCGGCAGTTTCCTATCGATAGTCCTCAAATGCACCTCAAATTGAAGACAGCTACAGATTATGCCCGCCACCTCTCTGTTCATGTTAATCATCTTAACCGTTCGGTTAAAAATATTACCGGTAAAACTACCACGCAACATATTGCTGAGAGAATTGTTCAGGAGGCAGGTGTATTGCTCCAACATACTGACTGGACTATTTCGGAAATTGCCTATTCCCTCGGGTTCGAATATCTTCCATACTTCACCAATTTTTTCAGAAAGATAACCGGAGAAGCTCCCAGTAAACTCCGCACGTTCATTGTTTGAATTTTATAAGGTTCTGTTTGAATCGCTTAAACAGCCGCCCTTATTGCACTGGTAACTTTGCTCTAAAATTCAAAGTATATGCAATACAGAAAATTAGGCAATTCAACCGAGAAATTATCTGCTATCGGGCTGGGTTGTATAGGTATGCGCTATGCGTACGGCCCGGCAGACGAAAAAAAAAGCATTACAACTTTACATTCGGCATTAGACCTGGGTATTAATTCAAATGTTGGAGCACGTTACAATCAATGGAACAATGAAATTAATTAATAAATAAATAATGCTATGAAAAAAAGAGTTATAGCCAGGTTGCTTTTGAACGAGGCATCCCTTGCATCATTCAAATTCTGTGCGGATAAAATACTGGCGAAAAGCAGAAAGGAGGACGGTAATGTATCGTACAACCTCTACCAGAATTTTTCAAGAAAATCAGAATTTCTTTTTGTTGAAATTTATAAAGACCAGGAAGCTTTGGATACTCATTTTAATTCTGAACATTTAAAATTGTTTCTTTCTGAAATAAAATCTTATTTGTTGAAAGAACCAGTGATTGAGATAGATGCTGTTAAAGAATACCTGCAGATTTGAAAGCCTTTGAAAGATTCCATATCATAAATGGATGTATTGTTCCGTCTGAAGTTATAAAAAATAAAAAGCGAAAGAATAAGCTGTTGCGGGTTTGTACAGGTTTAGTTCGCTGGTGTGGATTAATCAGGAAAAACACTTCTTCATTTAATATTTACCAGTTCCCCATCCTTTTCTCCAAGATTTCTTCCCCATTTGGCAATGGCATTAAGGGCGTCTGTCAGCGATCTGCCAAACGGAGTGAGGGAGTATTCAACACGGACGGGGGGCTTGGTACCATAAACTTTTCGTTTAATTAATCCATCGGCTTCTAAAGCGCGAAGCTGGATACTAAGCATCTTTTCCGTTATGTCAGGAATTGCTTTTTTTAATTCTGTAAACCGGTGCGTACCATGTTTTAAATACCATAGGACAACACTTTTCCATTTGCCTCCAATATAATCCATCGTAATGTCCATGGCGCAATGATAGATTTTTCCATTAAGCCTGTAAGCAACGTTTTCACCTTTAATGATCATGATCTTAAAACTTTAGGCTGTCAAACCTGACAGTTATTGCTGGCCAAATGTACTGTATTTAGTTTTGTTACTGAAAAAAGTATAGTTTAATTAAAATCAAAAAAAATGCAAACAAAAATTCATTGTTATACCTCAAGCGAGCCTATGTTAAAAGTAAATGCCTTTATTGTTGAAGCAGCAAATGAACTTGTTATTATAGATACAACGCTGACAATGAGCGATAGCAAAGCGCTGAAACAAAAAGCTTTGGAATTAAAGAAACCAATCGCCGGCATTATTCTAACACACGGGCATCCTGATCACGTAGCAGGAACGTATAATCTTGCCCCGGAAAATAATATTCCTGTTTACGCACTGCCGTCTGTAAAAAAGCTAATGGAAGATACTGAAGAAGCAAAGCACAAACAATGGTCTGCCTTGTTTGGAGCAGAGTGGATGCCCAAATGGATTTATCCCAATGAGCTGGTTAATGGCGGCGACACTGTAAAAATTGGTTCAATTAACTTTACGGTGATCGATATTGGCTCGGGCGGTGATTGTGATGCTAATTCAATCTGGCTCATGGAAGATGAAAATAAAGCTGCCTTCATTGGAGATTTGGTGTACAATAATAATCACACCTACATGAATGACGGAAGCATTCTTCGATGGCTTGCTAATCTGGAATCGCTTTCACCGGTATTGAACTCTTTCAAAACACTTTTTCTTGGGCATGGTGCACCATCCGGTTTTTCTGCCATAGCTGCACAGCGGGAATACTTTCTAACTTATTGTTCCAACGTCTTAATTGCAACAAAAGGAAGCGGAGTATTTAATGATGATACGAGAAAAAATTTTGAACAGTTAATGTTCTCTGCCTATCCCGGCTATGGCTGTCAATTCATGGTAGCGCTTTCGGCAGACAAGGTTGGAAAAGAATTGTTGAGTTTATCATAATAATAAAAAGGTAAACAAATAAATAATGTGATCATTGGCGTGTGGTTAAAATAAGATCACACCGTTATACCAATTTCAAAATACAAGATCATATTTCAAATGATAAAAGCAAGGATAGAAGCGTTTAGCGATGGCGTATTTGCCATCATTATTACCATTATGATACTGGAGATGAAAGCTCCTCATGAGGCCAGTTTTACTGCGCTTATTAACCTCTTTCCTGTTTTTATAAGTTATATGTTCAGCTTTATTTTTATTGGCACTTACTGGGCAAATCATCACCACTTGCTTCATACGGTTCAACTGGTAAACACTAAAATAATATGGGCAAATTTGGCGTTGTTGTTTTTTGTTTCATTCATTCCATTTTCTACAGGCTGGATAGGCCAAACGCATTTTGGTGCTTTGCCAATTGCAACTTATGCAACCAATTTGTTGCTGTCTGCTATTGCTTTTTATGTGTTGCAAAATGTTATAACGTTAAACCAGCGCCACACTACAAAGTTTTCTGAAGCATTGGTTGCACAAAAGAAGAAGGGATTGGTTTCTCTGCTAATGTATATTATAGCTATTCCTTTTGCTTTTTTGTCTCCGATTATTTCAGAGTTGCTGCTCATTTTTGTTGCCGTGTTATGGCTCTTACCTGATAAAAATATTGAACGTGCATTAACAGAAGATGTATAAAGAATGATGCGTTATTTAATGAGGGATATATACTATAATAAATTAACTAATGATACAGCAGGAAACTGAATTTAGATTGATGTCAATAGACGATGTAGAATTGCTGCACAAAATCTGTTGTGATGCATATACTCAAAATTTTTATAACCACTGGGAGCCGGGTGGTTTAGAAAATTATCTCAACAATTCGTTTGGACAGGATGTGTTAGCAGCAGAGTTAAACAACAATAGAATTCAATATTATGTTGCTTTTATTAATAATAACCCGGTTGCGTTTATGAAAATCAATTTATCGCCTGATATCGATGGCCAAAATAATAGCCAGGATATTGAGCTTGAAAAGATTTATGTTCTGCCACAATTTAAGGGAATGAACATTGGTAAGAAGCTACTTAACATAGCTTTTAATATTGCAGAAAAAAATTGTAAAAAAATATTTTGGCTCTCGGTTATTGACACAAACGAAGAAGCAATTGCTTTTTATAAAAAAAGAGGCTTCCGGTTTTATGATAAAACCATAATAGATTATCCACACTTTAAAGAAGAACTTAAAGGAATGTGGAGGATGTATTTAAGGCTAAATGCTAATGATATTTAGAATGAAATTTTGCTTAATTCGCTTTTACTGTTCTGTTTAAATCTTACCAGGTAAGGCAAATAGCTTACCCTTAGCCAATGTTACTAACCAAACTTAAAATTGTATGAACATTCATCAAAACGTAAAAAGTGCTTTTGTTATTTACCTGATGATGTTTATTTCATTGCTTTTGGCAGCAGGTGTAATTATATACCTTTCCCATTCTGTAACTACTGAACAGGCATTGCTCTCCGATAAAAATATTATAACGCTTAATGGTCCGTGGAAATTTGCAATTGGTGATAATATGCAATATGCCCAGTGCAACTATGATGATTTGGGGTGGGAAACCATAGATCTTACAGCACCGCCCGGCGCACATGATGGAGATGTGGGACTTTCAGGCTACATACCTGGCTGGTCTGCCACAGGGCATCCAAACTATGCAGGTTATGCCTGGTACCGGCTGAAAGTTCGATTAGATAATTTGCCGGCCAGCAATAATTTAGCTTTAGCAGCGCCGCCTGCTGTAGATGATGCTTATCAACTATTTATTAATGGGTCACTTGTAGGTAGTTCTGGTAATTTCTTTGGTAAAGTTCCAACGGTTTACAGTATTCAGCCACGTATGTTTGTGTTGCCTGAAAGTGTAAAAAAGGAAAAAATTATTACAATTGCTTTCAGGGTATGGATGAGTTCAGGCCATCAGGCGCCCGATGTAGGCGGAATACACATTGCTCCGGCTCTTGGCGAGAAAACCTACGTTGAAAAAAAATACAGGTTTCAATGGAATCAAGCTATAAAAGGCTATATAGTAGAAGTGGTTTTACCAATCATGTTTGTTTTGTTGGCAATAACCATGTTTTTACTAAACAATAGCAGAAAACAAAAACAAACATGTAAATGGTTTATTGTGGCTTTGATTTTATTAGGATTGATACGGCTTAACCAGGCTGTTTACTTCTGGTTTCAAATAGAGAGCGGATATCAATCCACTATTTTGAGTTCAGTTATCCTCAGGCCTTTACTGCTTGGCAGTTGGCTAATGGCGTGGCGTGAATGGTTTGAGCTGCGTCAACCCAAGTGGATGCCTGAAATTATTGCAATACTTACTGTAACGTACATGGCATTTCAACTCTTTGAACTTTTACCGGTTTCCAAAACTTTATTCCAAACGCATCTTGCAATTACAGATTATATAAGACCGTTGTTTTTAATATTGCTGGTATTTATTACTTATCAGGGAATGCGTAAAAAGGGTATTAAAGATTTATTGGTTTTAATAGCAATAATATTGGTTGCAATAGGTTTGTTTCCGAAAGAAGTATCTGCATTACATATTATACCAGGCATTTGGTTTCCATACGGGGTAGGCGTATCGCGTGGTCAATTTTTTTATGCTGCTTTTGTTTTTGTGATGTATGGAATATTAATCCAAAAAACAAAAGAGCTAAATTAGAATAGACAACTGTTATTCTTATGTATAAATGATGATTGCAAATCATATATGTTCTGATAATTATTGCGATCATCCATTCTCTAAATGTAAAACTCCTAAAAAAATTTTGCATAGGTGTCCAACAATTTAATTAACGGCGGTGAAATCAATTAATTGTTCGCTTATGATATCTTAAGAATCCGTAAGTTCTGTCCCATTTTATTTTCGGAAAAACTGTCAATTAAGATAGCCGGCCATAATAGTACGTAAGCTTACAATTAATACGTATTAGTGAGCAGTAGTTAATACTTTTGCATCACCTTAGTGCATTCTAATCTAAAGCTTATTACACATCATGAGCACCGAAATTCTTGCACGCATACAATTCGCTTTTACAATTTCATTTCATTATATCTATCCGCCGCTTAGTATTGGTTTGGGATTAATACTGGTGATAATGGAAGGGCTTTATGTGAAAACAAAACGCCAGGAATATAAAGACATGACGCGTTTCTGGATAAAGATATTCGCGCTCATATTCGGGCTGGGTGTTGCAACCGGTATTATTATGGAATTTGAGTTTGGTACCAATTGGGCAACCTATTCCAAATATGTGGGCGATGTTTTTGGGAGCGCCCTGGCAGCAGAAGGTATTTTTGCTTTTGCCATTGAAAGCGGTTTTTTGGGCATACTGATTTTTGGATGGAACCGGGTTAGTTCAACCGTGCATTTTATTTCAACCATTATGGTTTTTTTGGGTTCATTGTTCAGCGCTGTATGGATTGTGGTAGCCAACAGCTGGCAACAAACACCCGCCGGCTTTCATATTGTAGGTGAAGGCCTGAATGCACGCGCAGAGATTACCGATTTCTGGGCTATGGTTT
This sequence comes from Bacteroidota bacterium, assembly GCA_023391315.1. Taxonomy (GTDB): domain Bacteria; phylum Bacteroidota; class Bacteroidia; order Chitinophagales; family Chitinophagaceae; genus Parafilimonas. The sequence continues at coordinate 10,488 of JAEWBD010000203.1, forward strand.
TTAATCCTTCCAGCGTGGAGAGGTTAACGCATGTATGGTTTGGTGCATTTCTAGCCGGCGCATTCCTCGTACTGAGTGTAAATGCTTATTATATTTTAAAACAAAAGCATCTTGCCATAGCAAAGCCTGCGTTTAAAATTGCGTTGGCTGTGGCAGCTTTTTTTTCAATAGCGCAATTAATTGCAGGCAGCATTAGTGCCGACGGTGTTGCCAAAAACCAGCCCGCAAAACTGGCTGCTATGGAAGGCCATTTTGATAGCAGTGCCGTGGCGCCTATGTATTTATTTGGCTGGGTTAATAAAGAAAAGCAAACAACCTCCGGCCTGAGTATTCCCGGCGGGTTAAGTTTTTTAGTGCATAGAGATTTTTCTAAACCGGTAACCGGCCTTAATGCCATCAAGCCTGCGGAACGGCCAACCCAGGTAAATGCCATATTCCAGTTTTACCATATCATGATCATAATTGGTATGGCATCTATCTTTCTTACCGTATATGCCTGCTGGCAGTGGAAGAAAGGAAAGCTGTTTGATAAACGCTGGCTGATGACAGTTTTTGCGTGGAGTGTTTTGCTGCCGCAAATTGCTAACCAGGTTGGCTGGTTTACGGCCGAAATGGGCCGGCAGCCCTGGGTAGTATATGGTTTGTTAAAAACTTCGGATGCTTTATCGGCAGCAGTAAAGGCTAATGAAATATTGATATCACTCATTATGTTTACCGTGGTATATGCAACCTTATTTGTATTGTTTTTATACCTGCTGAACAGGAAGATAAAAAAGGGCCCCGAACCGCATGAAACAGAAGGAGAGGAGGAAGATGATCATTTCGGCATTCGTGAAAATCCAATGGTAACCGCAACAAACCAATAACATGTTTTTAGGCATTGATTATAACACCTGGTGGTTTCTTGTTTTTGGCGCAATTATTACAGGATATGCTATCCTGGATGGCTTTGACCTGGGTGCCGGTGCATTGCATCTTTTTCTTAAAAAGGAAACGAGCCGGCGCATTGCCATGAATGCCATAGGCCCGGTTTGGGATGGCAATGAAGTATGGCTGGTAATTGGCGGCGGCGCTTTATTTGCCGGTTTCCCGGTTGCCTACGCGGCCGTATTTTCTGCTTTTTATTTGCCGGCATTTATATTTTTAATAGGATTGATTTGGCGGGCTGTTGCTATTGAATTCAGAAGTAAAGAACCTGGCTTGAAATGGCGGTTTACCTGGGATTTTATTTATTCTTTTGCCTGTATTGTGGTAACACTTTCGCTGGGATTAATGCTGGGCAATGTTGCTTTTGGACTGCCTCTGAACGAAAGGCAGGAGTTCACCGGCAGCATGCTTACCTTCTTTAACCCTTTTTCTATACTGGTTGCCGTAACCACGCTTGGTTTGTTTATGATGCATGGGGCTATTTTTCTAGCTATGAAAACAGAGAACCGCCTGTACACCAAGCTTACTATACTGGCTAAAAACTTTGCAATATTTTTTATCATCGCCTTTGCATTAACTACGCTTTACACACTATTATATGTACCGCACATGAGCGACAGGATAAGAAGTAACCCGGCTTATTTTATTTTTCCGCTGATTATGTTTTTAGCTATTGCCAATATTCCGCGGCAATTAAAAAAAGCAAAATACCGGTATGCATTCATCAGCTCATCGGTAACCATTGCCTGTTTATTAATTGCTGTAGCCATAGAAGTTTTTCCGAACCTGTTATATGCGAGCAATAATCCCGCCTACAGTATTACCATTAACAATGCCGCCTCATCACCCAAAACAATGGGCATACTCTTACTGATAGCTTTAATAGGAACACCGCTTGTACTTATTTACACCGGCTTTGTTTTCTGGACTTTTAAAGGAAAAGTAAAACTTGATGAAACGAGTTATTGATAGTGCAGCTGCTTGCAGAACTCCAGTTTATTGCGAAAACACGGCATCGTTAATACCTTTATTAATTATGTAGGAAGCATACGATATTTCAATACTTCCTTTTTTGTTTTTTAGTTTTTCTTTTTCGGCCGAAGTTGGATTTTCATTGAAATTAAGCGTTACTCCTTTTGGCAGTTTGTATTCTTTGGTATTGAAACTGAAATCAATCTTATCCGGCAGCGAATAATCTGCATATTTTCCATACTTCATCGAAAGTTCGTAGGTGCCGTTTTCACGCGTGGTGGTAATTGCTTTTACTATTAAAAGTTTTGCTTCATCAATATACAAAGTAGAAAGTACGATGTTGCTGTTATCATCACCGGGCAACAGCTTTACTACTTTTGTTTTTATTGAATTGATGATGGCTTCACCTGCATCTAACGCTGTAAAATTATCCGTGCCGATAATGGTGCCCATATTTACGCTAACACCGCCTTTAGGTAATATAGATATGCCGCCTTTTTTGATTAGCCTGAAACGATTTGGTTTTTTAAAATAAACAATCACATTACTTACCGGCGCTTTTATAAAGGCAACATCCGTTTTTAATACACCTTTTGCTGTATAATCATTTACCTTATCAATCTTTGCTTTTACTTTATTTATAAGCGCTGTAGCATCCTGCGCAAAACCAAAAGAGCCATAGAGAACAGCCAATAACAGCAGCAATATCTTTAAACCTGATTTCATTTTTATTAATTGTACATTTTATTTCGTCAACTGAGAATATCTTTTCGCTTCATTATAAAAACAGTGGCACTTAATAAGGCAACAATATAAACAGCCAATACAATTAACGCGTTTATTATAGTTGTTAAATCATTAATACTGCCTGCAATGGCTTCATTATTGGAAGTAAGTTTTTCGTCAAAAAATTCTTTCCATATTACCATGCGTGTTGTAAATAAATACGGGTTAATGGTTTCAAATACAGGCAGGTTTAAAGTGCCCAATACTGTAAATAAAATAATAATGCTCATGGTTGTAATAATGGGGCCTATAGAATTTTCTGCAAAAGCAGAAAAGAAAAAGCCGAGCGCTGCTACAGTAAGCAGTGCTATATAGGCAAAACCAAAGGCACAGCAATAGCGCCAGAATACATCGTTTTGCTTTATTAAAACAATGTAATCGCTTCTCATTAAAAACAGATCGCCTGTGCCGAATATGAATATGCTTACGAATAATGCCAGTATGGCTACCCAAATTAATAGTAATAAAGTATAAACAGATGTTGCCAGAAATTTTGCCATGATAACCGAAGTGCGGCTATACGGTTTTGAAAACTGCAACCTTAATGTGCCGCTGTTGGCCTCGCCGGATATAACATCGGCGGCGATTAATGTAACCAGCAATGGCACATGTACCAGCAACAACTGTAAAATAATATAACCAACCATATAGCCATTCAGGAGCTTGCCTTCAATCTCAAAATTGCCAAGGCTTTGCAGCATAAAGTCGGCGTATTCCTGCCCGTCTACTTTAAAGCCAAACTGCAATAAAATAATTAATGCAGCAATAGCGCCAAAGGCAATGTAGGTTCTTGGCCGGTGAAAAATTTTATATAGCTCAATTTGTAAAAGCTGCCACATGTTGTTGTCCGCTTGTTATCTGTAAAAAGTAATCTTCCAGTGAGTGTCTCGGCTGTAATGAAATCAATTGTATGTTTTGCTGCACCAGCCACACATGAAAAGC
>JAEWBD010000247.1 GCA_023391315.1 Bacteroidota bacterium
CTGCAGCATACGTTTTTCGTTACGTAAGATTACTTCAGGCGCTTTAATTTCCAGCAAGCGTTTTAAACGGTTGTTACGGATAATTACACGGCGGTAAAGATCATTCAGGTCAGAAGATGCAAAACGGCCGCCATCCAAAGGAACCAGCGGACGTAATTCCGGCGGAATAACCGGTATGTATTGCATTACCATCCATTCCGGATGATTGCTGATTCTTGTGCTGGCATCACGGAAAGCTTCCACAACACTCAAACGCTTTAACGCATCTGCTTTACGCTGCTGGGAAGTTTCGTTAGCGGCTGCATTACGCAAATTATAGCTAAGATCATCCAACTGAATGCGCGCCAATAAATCATGCACGGCTTCTGCACCCATTTTGGCAATAAATTTCTGCGGGTCTTCATCCGGCAGGTATTGATTATCTTTTGGAAGATTATCAATTATATCCAGGTATTCTTCTTCCGTTAAAAGATCGCCGGTTTGCAAACCTTTGTCTTCACGAATACCCGGCTGAATAACTGCATATCTTTCATAATATACAATTGTTTCCAGCTTTTTAGAGCTTACGCCCAGTAAATAACCGATTTTGTTGGGAAGGCTTTTGAAGTACCAGATGTGCACTACCGGTACCACCAGCTTAATATGCCCCATTCTTTCACGGCGAACCTTTTTTTCAGTTACCTCTACACCGCAACGGTCGCAAACAATGCCTTTGTACCTGATTCTTTTATACTTGCCGCAGGCACACTCGTAATCTTTTACAGGTCCGAAAATGCGCTCGCAAAACAAACCATCGCGCTCTGGTTTGTAGGTGCGGTAATTGATAGTCTCAGGTTTTAAAACTTCACCAAAGCTGCGTTCCAAAATACTATCGGGAGAGGCAAGACCAATAGTTATTTTAGAAAAATTGGCTTTAGGACGATTTTCTTTTTTGATAGCCATATTGAAATTTCAATTTTTCTGATGATTTGTTTTTTGGTTACCGGCTTTGGTATTTCATGGTATCACGGTTGTGTCACTCCCTTGAGCAACATAATTTTATTCAGCTATTGCCAAATAACAATTAATAGTTTGTGATGATGTAAAAATGAAAGGCGAAAGGCGGTTAATGCTCCAAAAAACATAAGTCGGCAAAGGTAATATAATTTGCCAAAAAAATTTGTTTTTGTTGCAAAAGCTTCTTAAAATTTAGGCCAAAAGTAATTTTCTGGTTTTTTAGGCTTGGAAAACTGGTTTAGGTATTGTTAAAAGTGACTATTTATTTTACTTTATTATGGTAACAAAGTCTTAAAAACATGAACAAAATATTTTTACCAATTATATTCCTTCTATTTTTCGCAACTATGGCAAGCGGCCAAGCCACTCAGAAAAAAATGAGCCCGTTACAGAGAGAGCAGGCCGCTAAAGCCGATGTCTATATCACCAACTTAAAAAAGAAGATTTCAGACAGCACTCAATTTGTTATGAAAGACACCGCCACTATTGCCATCAAGCAAGAACGAAAATGTTGGTTTAGAAATAAAAAAAGCTCCTGACACAGGAGCTTTTTTATATATAAACAGAATTTATCAGCGCAGTAACTTTTCTTTTGCAACTGCGCCTGTAAATGCCGTTCTCGACTGGATTTTCTTATTAATTGCCCTTACATTTTTACTAACAACCGAATTGGATATATTGCCTGGCCCATTATCAGCATAACCAAATATTCCTGTTTGAATATAAGTAAGCACGGAATGCAGGCAGTTTTCTTCTGTATCCCCCCAATCTTTATCAAGCCCGTCCCAGGTGGGATGATCGATGGTAAAACCATCAAAATAATTACCATAACCATCTTTATTCACCGTTTTGAATGAAATAGGGAAAGTGTACCAATCGCCCACAGGAATCGGGAAGAAACCTACCGGCTTTCCATTGGTATTATACGCCGGGCCCACCAACTTTTCCTCTACAAATGGCTTCAAAGCATTTATTAACAACTCACTGGCCGATGCCGTATTATCTGAAACAATAAAATAAATCTTACCAACATTTACCGTTCCGAGCTTTTTATACAATGCTGTGGTATTATAATTAGTATAATTGGCATTAAAGGTTTCTGTGTACATTACCTGGTTGTTGCTGGCCACAGGTGCCAGGTAGTTGGCCAGTTTTTCAGCCATGCTTACATAACCACCGCCATTATAACGCAGGTCAACGATCACCTCACTTACATTTTTAGACTGGAAATTGCTGAAAATGCGGGCAAACTCCGTATAAATAGCCGTTGTATCGCCCAGGAAAGAATTGAGCGCCAGGTAACCCACCTGTTTCCCGTTCACGGTGTACACAGAATCTGCAAATATGGGGTGCGTTTGATAAGTACCCGCATGCAATGTAATCGCTGTTTCACTGCCATCGGGTTTTTTAAAAGTAAAGCTGGTGCTTTCACTATAAAATACAGCATCCACTATACGGTTTATAGTAGCCTCGCTTGTGTCAATCTGCGAATTGCCGTTTATTTTTATTATCTGCCAGCCTCTTTTTATGCCGGCCATTCCTGAAGGCGATGCAATTTCAGCAAATTTCACCCGCAGGTCTGTTGGCGTATTAAAGAATATGCTCATGCCAAAATCTTCTGCCACGCCGGTGCTCACATTGTCCCATTCATCCTGTTTTACGGCAAAACTGAAACGGTCAACCGGGTCGGCAAAGCCTGTTTCATGGCTGAACTGGCGAATGGCGATCATTTCATCCTCTGGGCTTTCGTAAGAACGGGCATCAAAACTTGCAGGTATCTGGGTATTCCATAAATACACATCCTGGCAAATAAGCAATACGGTATCTTTTATAAGATCGTCTGCCGAAGGCGTTTGAGAACCGGTAGAATCACCAGGCGGGGTTGTAACAGTATCATCAATACCTTTTTGGCACGATGCAAAAAACAATATTGTTATTGCAAACAAGGCAGCACTGGAGATTTTTCTCATATAAAATGGATATTAAATTGGTAGAACGTAAAATGCAGTTTTGTAATTTCAAATATAAGCACAAACTTATTCCGGAATATCGCCATAAAATTAAGCAGATAACTATCTGATTCAGGGTTTAACGGCCGATTGACAAAATTATTTTGCTGAGGGTTGAGCGGTAATAATAAATACCTATTGTTTAGGCCAGGCCCACTCCAAAAAAGCCGGGAAAGCCCTTGCCCAGGTAGGCACATCGTGATGGCCGTCTTCCAGTTCAAGGTATTTTACCGAATCGTTTGTATAACCCTTTTTACCTAATTCCGCAATCAGGTCGAGCGTATCGTCAATGGAATCAATAATGCCATTTTTGTTGCGATCGGCAATTTCATCCAAAGCCCCGCATTCAAAAAAGAATTTCAGCCAGGGATAATAACCACCTGCTTTTACTAGCCTGTGTATAATGCGGTGCCGGTCATCATTATACCCTTCATTGTATCCTTTGCTGCGCCACCACAGCGAACCGCTGAAAATACCCACATTGGCAAATTCTTCCGGATGGTTCCATACAATATCCAACGCGCTCAATCCGCCCAGCGAAAAACCGGCAAAAGATTTTTGTTTAAACTCCGGCACATTGTACGTTTTGCGTATAAGCGGCAGCAATTCGGTAAAAATAAAATCAGTATAAGCCCCGGCCTTTGCGCCGCGGCCTTTATAATCCGGCCGGCCGGCAATGCCGTATTCCATTTTACGGTTTTCGCCGCAATGAATGCCAATGCACAGCACCGGTTCTATCTTATTTTCCAGCAATAAATCATTAAGAATATCTTCAAAAGGCATGTTGGGCAAATCCTGCCCGTCGTTTATCAGCAGCAGGCTCATATGCTCCGGCTTGGCCACATTGGTGGGAAGATAAGCATCAATAATAACCGCTCTTTCCAGCAATTTTGAGTTGATTACGGAACGCTCAATAAGAATGTTAGTTAATTTGGTTTTGCTGCTCTCCATAAAATTCAAATATAAAGGAATGGTTTGCTCATTTAAAAATCAGGTAATCCACCGGCAATAAAAAGAGGCCGCCGCGGCCTCTTTCGTATATAATAATTTTAATCAATCTTCCGCACGTACGCTTAACTCACCATTCACCGCGCAGTCGCAAAATCTCATCTTGCTTCTGCCATCTGCACAATATCTTCCACTTTATAAGCGCCGGCATCCAGTTTCTGTTTTGTTTCGCTGAAGGCCGTTAATGTAGCTTCAATATCTTCATCCGTATGCGCCGCGGTGGGAATTAAGCGGTAAATAATATGCCCTTTCGGGATAACAGGGTACACAACGATCGAACAAAATATGCCGTAGTTTTCCCTTAAATCGGTAACCATGGCCGTTGCCTCGGGAATGCCGCCTTTCATATACACCGGCGTAACCACTGAATCGGTTTTGCCAATATCAAACCCTCTTTCCTTCAAACCATTCTGAAGCTTTAAGGCATTTTTCCACAGTTTTGCTTTTAGTTCCGGCATAGAGCGCAGCATGTCCAGCCTTTTTAAATTGCCTATCACATAAGGCATGGGCAGGCTCTTGGCAAATATCTGCGAGCGGATGTTATAGCGTATATAATCTATAATTTCTGCAGGCCCGGCCATAAAAGCGCCAATAGAAGCCATGGATTTGGCAAAAGTGGAAAAGTAAAGGTCAATCCCATCCTGGCAGCCCTGTTCTTCACCCGCGCCGGAGCCGGTTTTGCCCAGCGTACCAAAGCCGTGTGCATCATCCACCAATAACCTGAACTGGTATTTATCTTTCAAAGCCACAATTTCTTTCAGTTTTCCCTGGTCGCCGGCCATGCCAAACACGCCTTCGGTAATTACTAAAATGCCGCCCTGCTTTTGTTTTTCTACTAAGGCCACGGCGCGCTGCAATTGCTTTTCACAATCTTCCACATCGTTGTGGCGATACACATAACGGTGCCCCGGGTGC
>JAEWBD010000345.1 GCA_023391315.1 Bacteroidota bacterium
GAATATGGCCTTGATGCGACCGGCACACAAAGCACACAGGCTGCTTTCTTTGATTACGATAACGATGGCGACCTGGATATGTTTTTATTAAATCATTCTAACCATGGCTTCGATCCTTTTATGCAAACACGCAAACAGCGGTCAACGCCTAACGCGAATTATGGGAATCAATTATTCCGTAACGACCGCGATGCTGCCGGTAATATGCATTTTACAGATGTTACTCTAAAAGCCGGTATCATTAATAATGCGCTCAATTTTGGCCTAAGTGTAATTATCAGCGATATAAATAAAGACGGTTGGCCTGATATTTATACCACCTGCGATTATACAGAAAGAGATTGTTTTTATATAAACAATAAGGATGGCAGCTTTACAGAATCACTCGAAAAATCTTTCGCCCATATTTCCAAGAATTCAATGGGCGCCGATATTGCCGATTATAACAACGATACAAGGCCGGATGTATTTACGCTTGATATGTTGCCGGAAGATAATTACCGCCGGAAATTATTAAGAGGTCCCGATGATTACGAACATCATCAATTAATTGTGGATAGCGGTTTTTATTACCAGGAAATGCGCAATATGCTGCATCTGAACCAGGGCACAGATGAAAAAGGCAATATGCGTTTCAGCGAAATTGGCCAGTTGGCAGGTGTTTCAAATACCGACTGGAGCTGGAGTGGATTATTGGCAGATTTTGATAACGATGGCTGGAAAGACCTGTTTATAAGCAATGGTTACCTCCGTGATTTTACCAATATGGATTTCTTGAAATCTTCGGTTGCCGCAGCAAAAATTGAAGCTGCAAAAAGGGGTAATCAAAACTTTCAAACCTATGACCTCGTTCAGCAAATGCCTGCAACTAAACTTAGTAATTATCTCTTTCAAAATAATCATGATTTAACTTTTACCAATAAAACGAACGATTGGGGTTTATACACGCAAACAATATCCGGTGCAGCAGCTTATGCAGATTTTGATAATAATGGTACACTTGATCTTATTGTTTGCAATAATAACCAACCAGCTATGTTATACCGTAATAACGGCGCATTGCTGAATCATTATATAAAGCTGCGGATAGAAGGAGACAGCCTTAACAGGGGGGCTTATGGTGCAAAAGTTACCGTAACAGCTCCTGATGGCAATAGTCAATACCAGGAATTATATCCGGTAAAAAGTTACCAGTCAACTGTAATGCAGGATATGATTTTTGGAATAGCCCAAAATAAAATCATCAGGGAAATTAAAATAGTGTGGCCTGGTGGAAAACAAGTTATTTTAAACAATGTGGAAGCTGATCAGGTGATTCAGTTAAAACAGGCTGATGCCCGGTATATGCAGCAGGTATCAACAGTTTCCAAAAAAATATTTGCCGATGTAACGGCTTCAACCCAACTGAATTTTATACACAAGCCCAATGATTTTATAGATTTTAAATCAGAGCCATTCATACCATATCAATTATCGAAACAAGGTCCGGCATTAGCAAAAGCTGACGTAAACGGGGATGGCCTGGAAGATGTTTTTTTAGGAGGCGATATTAACCAGTCATCTATATTATACCTGCAAACAAGCGAAGGAAAGTTTAAGCCATCACCGTCCCAGCCCTGGAATACCGATGCAGCTGATGAAGATGTAAATGCTGTTTTTTTTGACGCAAATAATGATGGTTTTGCTGATTTATACGTTGTAAGCGGCGGAAACGTATATGAAGATGGTTCACCCGAATACCAGGACAGGCTGTACATGAATGATGGCAAAGGGAATTTCATAAAAACAATTGATGCCTTACCCATAATGACAAGCAGTAAATGCGCCATTGCAGTTGGCGATTTTGACAAAGATGGTTACATAGATGTGTTTATAGGAGGAAGAGGAATTCCGGGCTCATTTCCCCTGGCATCCAAAAGCTATTTGCTGCATAACAATTCAAAGAACGGAACTGTAACTTTTACGGATGTAACGGATGATATTTGTACAAGCATGCGTTTACCCGGCATGGTTACTGCCGCCTGTTTTGCAGACATAAATGATGATACATACCCTGATTTATTAATTGCCGGTGATTGGATGCCCGTAATGCTTTTTATTAATAATAACGGAAAATTTAAAGATGTTTCAGACAGGTTGCCAAAATTGAACGGTATGTGGGCTTCCGTTACGGCTGCAGATGTTGATAATGATGGTAAAACAGATTTTATTTTAGGCAATAGCGGTTATAACAACCAACTTAAAGTAAGCGATAAAGCGCCACTTACCATGTATGCATCCGATTTTGATAATGATGGAATAATAGACCCTCTTATATGCAGTTATATACAAGGAGTAAGTTATCCCATTTATTCCAGGGATGAGCTGTTAAACGCAATACCTTCCCTCAGGAAAAAATTTATCAGGTACAGCGATTATGCCGATGCCCGCATCAGTGATATTTTTTCAAAAGATAAAATCAAACAAGCTTTAGTGTACACCTGCAATAACCTTGCATCGGGTATATTGTATAATAATGGCAATAATGATTTTGAATTTCAACCCTTTCCTCCCGAAGCTCAATTTTCAAAAATATTTGGAAGCATTACAGACGATTTTGATAAAGATGGGATAAAAGATATTCTCATTGCTGGTAACTATTATGTGTATAAAACGGAGCTCGGACAGAATGATGCCGGCCTTGGGCTGCTGCTGAAAGGCACTGTTAACCGCAAACTACAACCAATGTACCCCACAGAGTCCAATTGTTATATTGATGGAGATGTGAGGGCGATGGTTGAGATAAAAAATAAAAACGGTTCTTTAATAATTGTTGCTAAAAACGGGGCGGCAGTGCAGGTATTGGCAAAATAAGAACCCGCTATTTAATTTTTGGAAGATGGGCAAAAGGAACTTTCTAAATTTTTTTCAAAAGATTTGTTACATTCATTAATTATTTATTAATATTGATGAATAATAAAGCCACTAACAAACATTGGATAAGTTAACTGCGCATAAAAAGGAAGTCATAAAAGAACTCTTTTTCTCAGGTGAATTATCTGCCGCTGATATAAGCACAATTACTAAAAAAAGCCTTCCCATTGCAGGAAAGATATTAGCTGAACTTATTAATGATAAATGGATAATTGAGAACGGTTATGCCGTGTCAACGGGTGGCCGCCGGCCGCAAATGTTTTCCCTGGCGCCTGATAATTTTTATATAGCTGCCATATCCATGGACCAGCATGTAACACAGGCTGCACTGATAGATGTAAATAAAAATATAGTTAGTGAAGTTGAAACCGTAGGGTTAAACCTGAAAGACAATGATGCCGCCCTGAATATGCTGATCGATTTCATTAACACCTTTATTGAAAACACACACATTCCCACTAATAAAATTGCAGGTATTGGCATTGCCATGCCAGGCTTTATTGATGCCAACAAGGGAATTAATTATTCTTTTTTCAGGAACGCCAAAAGTTCGCTCAGCGCATACATAAGCGATAAAACAGGCTTGCCGGTTTTTATTGATAATGATTCAAGTGTTATGGGCCTGGCTGAACTGCGTATGGGTGCAGCACGCAACTGCAAAAATGCAATGGTTATAAATGTGGGTTGGGGCATAGGCCTTGGAATGATCATCAACAATAAATTATTCAGGGGAGATAATGGTTTTGCAGGCGAGTTCAGCCACATCCCGCTTTTTACCAATAATAAAATTTGCGACTGCGGTAAAACAGGATGTTTGGAAACAGAAGCTTCGCTCTATGTAATGG
>JAEWBD010000352.1 GCA_023391315.1 Bacteroidota bacterium
GTATTAAACCGGTAATGGCAGTTTGCAGGGAGCCCGGCTGCTTTATGACAGGGGAACCCGGCCCGGCAACTTTTTTCCAGCTATGCGCTGTTATTGTTCCATCAGCATCTGTGGCCGTACCTGTTACAGTGGTGGAATTAACCGGCAGTTTTAATGTTTGATCGCTGCCTGCGCTTACCACCGGAGGTATATTGGGTTTTGGCAAAACTATTACACTGGCAGTATCTTTAGCCGTAGCCCCTGAATTATCGGTAACTTTTAATTCAAACCGATAAGTGCCGGCAATGAGATTGGTTACAGTAGTTTGTGCCAACGTGGGAGAAGTAATGGTGAACTGGCCTGAGCCTCCAACTTTTGTCCACAGGTAAGCTGTAATAGTTCCATCTGCATCTGTACCGCTGCCGGATAAGGTTGTTTTGTTTACCGGTAAAGTAATGGTTTTATCTGCGCCGGCATTGGCTGCCGGAGCTTTATTAACAGATCGACCTGAAGCGGCCCGCTGGTATTGCAGCATCCATTCATATATATTAAGATTGAAAGTATTACTTCGCCAGGAAACATCAGCCACCTTATTCCAGAGTGCTGTGTCATGGCCATACCCGGCAACACCTGTGGCCACAGCAGGCACCAAAGGCGCAGGGGTTGCGGTATTGATAATATTTACATAAGGCAGTGAAACAGCATTGTAAAAAGCGTCCCTGGTGCCGCATATCGTCCAAACCTTTACACCATATTTTCCGCTGATATATTGAATGTTTCCATATTCTTTGGCCGGGTTGTTTACGCCTGTGGGGCTTATAGGAACAATGGCGGCAATCTTCTTTGTAAAATTGCTGTCGTTGGTAACGCATGACCATGTGCCTCCGCCGCCTGCAGATTCGCCCATTATATACACCTTTGTTGTATCAACCCTGTATCTTTTTTCTACATCGGCCAATATATATACAACCTGCGCATAGGTATATGACCATCCACTGCTTGTTGACGCCTGGGGTGATACTACTATAAACTGATAATTTTTTTTATCGGAAGGATTTACGGCCTGCGGGTTCCAGCCTTCGGCTATTTTTTTAGGCAACCCTACTTTAATAAGATTATTCAACCCTGCAACACCATCGCCCACCTCCCCTGCGGCATGCAAAAATATAATAAGCGGATAGCTTTTGCTTGTAGAAGCATAATCTGTTGGCAGCCAGGTAAGCCCGTATGTTGTTGACCCCTTTGAAGTGATTGGATATTGATCAACGTTTTGCCTGCCAATAACAGTTTGAGCATTTACCGCATCATTAAAATGCAATAGCAATAATGCAGCAATAACATACATTTTCATAACGTACAGAATTATTACGGATGATAACTTTTAAGCGGTTGTTATTATTTGCTTCTATAAATATCGGGCAGATAGCTGCACGCTCACAAGGTTTTATAAAAGCTCAATAGACAGGTAGTTTGATGCTAAAGTAAAAAATATGCGGCAATAATTTTGCTGTTTGTTCTAATTGCTGAAGCAGGAGGTGTGAGTTTTTCATACTAACAGCAGGGAAGATGCCATACTCAATGCCGGTGCTTGAAAAGAAATATGAGAATAAAGAAATTGACTGCCGCCGGAATTATTGCTTTTATTTTTAAATAAACATAACAAGCACTTTCAACCCGTTTACCTGAATGGTTAGCCTAAACATTTTCCTTTTCCTGCTTACATTAGCAATATGAAATGTATATTATATTCTTTCTTTACGCTGATTGTACTGCAGTCCTGCGCACAGCCTAATACCGATAATGTTGCTTATATAAAGAACAACTATATCAAAAAAGAATTTCGCATAGCCATGCGGGATGGTGTGAAGCTTTTTACAGCCGTATATATTCCTAAAAACGCTTCGCAGCCATATCCAATATTGTTGCAGCGCACACCGTATTCTGTTGCACCGTATGGAGAAGATAATTACAGGAGAAGCCTTGGCCCGAATGCTTTATTTATAAAAGAACAATACATTTTTGTTTACCAGGATGTACGCGGCAGGCATTTAAGCGAAGGTGAATTCCGCGAAATGACACCGGCCATTGAAAATAAAAAAGATAATACACAGGTTGATGAAAGCAGCGATACCTACGATACCATCGACTGGCTTTTGAAAAATATTCATAACAATAATGGAAAGGTTGGTATTTATGGCATTTCTTATCCCGGTTTTTATGCAACGGCTTCGTTGCCAAATGCACATCCGGCATTAAAAGCAGCCTCGCCGCAAGCGCCTGTTACCGATGAATTTGATGGTGATGATGCCAATCATCGTGGTGCATTCTTCTTAATGGATAATTTTGGTTTCCTGAATTTTTTTGATGCACCCAGAACAGGTCCGCGGCAAAGAAACCCACCTGTTGATTCAACACTTGATATAAAAGATGTGTATGATTTTTATTTGAAGACAGGTGCTTTGCATAACCTGAACGATCTCTATTTTCATAACCGGTCAAAAATCTGGAATGAATATCTTGAACATTCAACAAAAGATGCATACTGGCAGGCAAGAAATATTCGGGCACATTTAAAAAATATAAAACCGGCCACACTGGTTGTTGGCGGCTGGTTTGATGCGGAAGATATGTTTGGTGCTTTAAATACTTATAAAGCAATAGAACAACAAAATGCCAGCAACGACAACCGTTTGGTAATGGGGCCATGGACACATGGCGCCTGGGAAAGGCCTGCCTGGAGCCGCTTTGCTGGTTATGATTTTGGCAGCGATCTTAATGCAAAATATCAGCAACTGGAATTTGATTTCTTTAATTATTATCTGAAAGGCAAAGGTCATTTTAATGAAGGTGAAGCCACCATTTTTATAACGGGAACTAATGAATGGAAAACATTTGAAGCCTGGCCGCCAAAGCATATCAAACAGGCAACATGGAGTTTGGATAAAGACCATAAACTTTTATTACAGAAATCAAGCACTTCTGGGAAGGATGAATATGTTTCTGATCCTGCCAATCCCATTCCGTATATTGATAAACGCAGCGATGACCGCATTAATGAATATATGGCCGCAGATCAAACCTTTGCTTCCAAACGCAGCGATGTTGTGTATTATACAAGCAATGTTTTAAAAGATGACATTACATTGCTTGGGCCTGTCACAGCTAATTTATCGGTAAGTTTAAGCGGCTCTGATGCAGATTTTATTGTGAAGGTGATTGATGTTTTGCCGGATAGTAATGTGCAGCAACTGGTGCGTGCAGAAGTTATACGCGGCAAGTTCCGCAACAGCTTTGAAAAGCCTGAACCATTTGTCCCGAACCAACCAACAAAGGTTAAACTGGAATTGAATGATGTGGCGCATACTTTTTTAAAAGGCCATAAGATTATGATACAAATTCAAAGCTCGTGGTTTCCGTTGGTTGACAGGAACCCGCAGCAGTTCATTAATATTCCAACTGCCCGGGACGGCGATTTTAAGAAAGAAACGATCACCATTTTACATGATGATAAATATCCTTCGTTTATTGAAGTTGGTGAAGCGTTGGGTAAATAATTGTAAATTTAAAATCCTGGCTGATACCTGAAATTCAGCCGCAGTGAGTGACACAACAGTGATGCCATCTATTCTTTTGCCGGTAACAAAAACAATAACTGCGCAGTATTTAAAATAAAAATGCGCAACGCTTAACAGCATTGCGCATTCTCTTATTGAAATTTAGTTTACCAGTTGCTGAACCTTAAACCAACTGTGTATGGATAATGTTTTGCATCTTCAAACAAAGTATTAATGCTATAACTGCCATATATGCGTACCGGGCCAAGGCCAACTTCAGCAACGTAAGCAAACATCCAGTCGTTAAGATCAAAAGCATCATGATTTTTTATTTTGCCACGTTCATCGCTTATTTGTTTTGAATGGGTAAATATGCGGTACCCGGCACTTACGCCTGCGCTGAAATTAAGCCCGTGGCGGCGATGCGGGAACGGGTTTATATTGAGCATGAACGGCACAGTTGCGTATCCGGCAT
>JAEWBD010000388.1 GCA_023391315.1 Bacteroidota bacterium
GCACAGTGCGGCACCTGTCATTATATGCCATTGTTCAGCGGTGTTTTTCCACCAAAATATATTACGCAGGATGCGGAAGTACTGGGCGTTCCGGCCAGTCCGGAGGGAAAAATAATTGATCCTGACAGAGGGTTATTCGCTACACTGCTACATTATAATTATTACGACAGCACGCGCCTGCTGGAATTTGATCATGCTTTTAAAACGTCTTCTGTAAGAAACGCTTCTCAAACAGCGCCGTATATGCATAATGGCATTTATGAAACGCTGGAAGAGGTAATGGAATTTTATAACAATGGCGGCGGAGTTGGAGAAGGTTTGCAAGTATTCAATCAAAGCTTAAATTCAGAAAAATTGAATCTTACACCTGCAGAAATAAAGGCGGTGGTTGCATTTATGAAATCGCTGGACAGCAGGTAAAGATTTTGCAGCGCAACCAATAAGATATATTACTTACATCAATCAGCATACATTATTCCTTTTGCTTCTTATATTTGATTCGCTACTAAATAACCACACATGAGAAATATAACCTTGCTGCTTCTGAGTGCCTTACTCTTTTCCTGTAAAAAAGATTTAAAAACAACTGCCGTAACCGGTTCCGACATCGCTGAAGCAAAGGCCGCCGATGCAGTTGAAGCTGTTTACTGGGATAGTGTTTTTACAAGATATGGTAATGGATGGACGGGCGGCGACGGCGCCATATCTTACAAATTGCCTGATGGCCGTTCACTTTGGTTATGGGGAGATTCTTTTCTTGATACGGTTTATGCCGACAGGCACCGCCCTGTTGTTGGATTTATTCATAACCAGGTTACAACAATGGATGCCGATGGCGGAAATTTTAAAACCTATTATGGCGGCACAAAAGAAAACCCAAAACCTTTTTTTGAGGCTAAAGGCGATAGCTTCTACTGGCCTGTTTATACAATTATGAATCCCAATAAAACCAAACTCTATATATTTCTTGATAAAATAGTTGCTTTCGGCAGTGGCGCATTCGACTTTAAAGTAACGGGCGTAGATGTAGCCATTTTAAATTATCCCTCTTTATCCATACAACAAATTGTGCCTTTTTCAAAAGACACGCTGGTAAACTGGGCCGGTGATGCTTATGAAAGCAGTGACGGCTTTGTTTATTTGTATGGCGCCGAAAGCACGAAATACAATAAGTTTATTCATGTGGCACGGTTTCCAAAATCAAATCCCTTCAATATTAAATACTGGAATGGCACGGCATGGGTAAAAAATGCTAGCCAAAGTGTGCGGGTTCAAGGCGGCGTATCCGAAGGGTTTTCCTTCTTTGAATACCAGGGTAAACAATATCTTTTGTCGCAGGAAAACCTGCTCGGGCCCGATATTTACCTGTGGGATGCAGCCAGCCCTGTTGGTCCGTTTACAGGAAAAAGGCTTGTTTATACCACGCCGCAAAAAATCGGCAATTTTAATGTATGGACGTACAACGCAAAAGCACACCCGCAGTTTATTGATAACGGCAGGTTGCTCGTGGGTTATTGTTCCAATTCACAAACTGCGCAGGGCTTAATTAAAAATGCAGATACTTACCGGCCTTATTTTGTGTGGGTGAGTAACTGGCAGTAATTTTAATGGCTAAATTTTTTTCATGAAACATAAATCCTTAATTGTTGCGTTGGCATTCCCGTTTATTTGTTCAGCTCAAACCGACTCGTCTGTAATTTATACAAGCAAGAGTGGAAAGCTTACCACAAAAGACAGCGCTTTTATTTACAGCGTTAAAACAAAACATAACAACCTGTGGCATGTGGTTACGTACTTCAGCAGCAACAATAAACTGCAGTCGGAAGGCGATTTTGCAGATGATGACCTGCTTAAACCGGTTGGGAAATTTGATAATTACCTGGAAGATGGCACTTTAAATACCACCTGCAATTATGTAAACGGGCTGATAACGGATAAAACTTATTATTATAAAGATGGAAAGAAAAAATCGTTTATTGCTTATAATTCAGGCGGGGTGCCGCAGCAGAAGGGCTGGGATGAGAACGGGAAAGAAATTGCAGGTTTTGTAGTGGAACAGGAAGCAAAATTTAAAGGCTCCTGGAATAAATATCTTGAGAAAAAACTGGACGCCCGTGCCGTGAGCAAGTCCGGAATGCCGCCGGGTTTATATACAGTTACGGTGGCTTTTGTTGTCAGCCCTGATGGTTCAATAACAGATGTAAAAATTGATTCAGACCCCGGCCATTGCACAGCCTGCGCGGCAGAAGCCTTCAACATTATTTCAAATGCCCCTGCCTGGCAACCGGCCATCCAGAATAATGAACCGGTAGCTTACCGGCAAAAGCAAAATATAAGTTTTCAAATTACAGAAAATAAAAAAGGAAAAAAGGATTAAAAGTTGAGTTCACTAAATAATAGTAGAAGCCGTTGGTGAAGAACACCAGCGGTGGCGGAGGTTTTCTTTTGATATAAGTTTTACACGGAAGAAAAGTTACAAACTTTAATATAAATGCGGCGAAGTTGCAAACTTCGCCG
>JAEWBD010000011.1 GCA_023391315.1 Bacteroidota bacterium
CCATTAATCACAGCCCTCGTTTGCCTGTTTGCATTTACTGTAAAAACAAGAAATTCAAACAATACTATTCCACCCACCGTTTTGGCAAAACCATTTGTATTGGTGGTTGATGCCGGCCATGGCGGAAAAGATCACGGCGCATTAGGCAATGGCATGTATGAAAAAGATGCTGCTTTAAAAATTGCACAGAAAATAAAAGATATTTCATCTCAAAATAATATTCATGTAATACTTACCCGCAACAGCGATGTGTTTATGGATCCAAGGCAGAAGTCCGATTTTGCGAATAAGCAGAATGCAGATGCGTTTATCTCGATTCATGTAAACACTAATGATAAAGAACATCCGGATCAATCAGGCTTTGAAGTATTGCTTTCTTCGCGGGCTGATGAAAGGTTTGCAGATAAAAACAAAATATTGGGTTCTGCTATTCTTCAAAATATAAGCAGGGATTTTACCGCAGCGCCATCTTTACAAACACGCAGTACCGGCATATGGGTATTAAAAAACAGTAACATTCCTTCAGTTTTAATTGAATGCGGCTACATAACCAATAAAGAAGATGCAGCTAATTTAAAAGATGATGCAAAGATTGAATTGATAGCGAAAAATATTCTCGAAGGAATAGCAGCTTATGCAAATCACGCAGCAACCAGTATAAGGGATACCATACCTGCAAACATACTTAATGTTACTGCCGACAAACAACCATTATATGTTGTAAACGGGAAGCCATCTTCTGAAGCGGAAATCAAACTAATTGGTGAAGCAGATATTGAGCGTATTGATGTTTTAAAAGATTCTGCATCCCGTGTAATCTATGGCCCAAAAGCAAAGAATGGAGTTGTATTGATTACTTTAAAAACGTCTGCGAAACAATCGCAGGAGCCATTGTATGTGTTAGATGGGAAAATTGTTTCAAAGGAAGAAGCTATAAAGAATGAAGCAACCAATATTGAATCAGTAAACGTTTTAAAAGACAAATCAGCCATTGATAAATATGGCGATAAAGGAAAGAATGGCGTAATAGAAATAACTTCTAAGAATGCAACTAAAGAGCCAATCGTGTTGAAAGTGCCCGATAATGTTTTATATGTAATTGATGGAAAAGTTTCAAGCAAAGAAGAATATAATAAGCTCGACAAAAAAACAATAGAATCAGTAAACGTTTTGAAAGATAAACCAGCCATTGACAAATATGGCGATAAAGGGAAGAATGGCGTAATAGAAATAACATCAAAAAGCCAAACCGGGAACAATGCAAGCAATAACAACAAATCAATTGATGTAAAAGATTCAAACACTAAACCCATTTTTACCACGGCACAAATTGAACCTCAATTCCCCGGCGGTGCCGAGGCATGGGGCATTTACCTGGCGAAACAACTGGATGCAAGCGTTCTGGCAAAAAGAAAAGCACCTCCGGGTATCTATACAGTTACTGTTTCTTTTATAGTGGATGAAGACGGAAATTTATCTGATATAAAAGCATTAAATGATCCCGGTTACGGCGCCTGCGCAGAGGCCGTTCGTGTGCTTAAACAAGGGCCAAAATGGCTGCCTGCCATTCAAAACGGGCATAATGTTGCATTCCTGAACAAACAGAAAATCGCCTTTAAGATTTCGGGATAATTTTTATTCACCCGCGTAAACCGGCGACAAAAAATCGCTGTTGCTTATAAATGCAATATACTTTCCGTCAGGGCTCCAGTTGGGTGTATTCATGGTGCCCTGGCCTCCGTATACAGCCGCAAGCACTTTTGGTTTACCACCTTCAACCGGCATCAGTCTTATATAAACATGCTTGTAAAAAGGATGGTCTGAAGGGTCAACATCTTTTCCAAAGGAAATAAACAGAATCCATTTGCCGTCAGGCGAAATATGCGGAAACCAGTTATTGAATTCATCATTGGTCAGTTGCTCCTGGTTGCTCCCGTCTGTGTGCATGCGCCACAACTGCATGGTGCCGCTCCTGACAGAATTAAAATAAATGTATTTGCCATCGGGTGAATATTCCGGGCCGTCATCCAGGCCTTTGGCTGTTGTTAACTGCACTTCTTTACCGCCATTTGCCGGAATGGTATAAATATTAAAATCATCGTTACGCTGTCCGGTAAATACAAGCGTTTTTGCATCCGTGCTCCAGCCATGCAAATAAGAAGGGCCTGTTTTTGTAATGGGCTTTGGTTCGCCGCCATTAACAGGAACAGTAAAAATATTTGACGGGTTGCCGCTGCTGAGGCCCAGCATCTTTCCATCAAAAGAAAGCACATGATCATTATTGTTTTTATTTACCGTGCCGGTATTTAAAACAGCAGGTTTATTGGCAGCAAGATCGAATTTATAGATGAGTCCTTCGCTGTTATACAATAGGTGTTTGCCATCCTTCATCCAGTTGGGCGCCTGCAAAGATTTTGGTGACTGGTAAATAATACGGCTTTTGCCTGTTTCTACATTCATTATCTCCAACTGGCTGCCTAAGTACTGCCTGTACGGAACAAGTGTGGGTGGTGCAGGTTTTACAATGCGCACATTATAAAAAACAGCCTTTTCTGTAATCGTAGGATTGTGTGAACAAACAAATAAACCGGCATACACTTTATCGCCAAGTTCAAGCTGAATACTATCTTCTGTAAATGTTTCACCTTTGCGGGCCACAGACATAATGTAAGTGTTGCCACGCCTTTCCAGTTGTATCACTTCAGCGCCGGTAAGCTTTGCTTTCACTTCCATCATGCTGTCATTATTCTCTTTTCTATATTGAAGCGAAGTAAGACCGTCGCCATGCACGGCAACACTTGCACAGGCTGAAGTGCTGTCTAAAGAAGCACGTATCATCCATCCAAGTTTTCTATGTTCTTCCACACCTTTGCCGATGAAAGAAGCATTGCAGCGTAAAATAAAATCACCATTTAGTTGCCTGCATACATACTGGAAACCATCATGGTTAAACCAGATATTATTGCCAGAACCTTCTATGGTATATTCCTGTTCCTGGGCATCATAAACAGCGCTTCCCTGCCTGGCATCGCCAATAGTAAACTGGTTTTCAAAAATGCCGATTGAGTTTTGTGCAGCAGCATGCATTGTAATCATTAGCAGTAAGACAAAAACGGAAGACAATTTCATGGTAAGCAATTGATGAGGGCTAAAGTTAATTCATAAATCAAACAAAGCGCTATGCAAAATATCAATCTGTTTTTTCTTCCCTTCTTAATATAAAACTAATCCTTCCATTGGTTTCAAGAAATGCCGTATCTATTTCAGCCAGCGTAAGCTTTTTGGTTTCGAGGCGAAGGCTTTCATGCAGGTCGTTTTCGCTCATGCCGGTACCTTCAAGCGCATCCTGTAAAAGTACTCCATTATTATACAGCTTAATGTAAGTGCCTTTAATCAGTTTTTCAAACTTGCGGCTTTTTACAGAAAGCCAGGCAACAAGGCGATGCATAACAACCATTACACCTGCGGCAACAATTGTATCAACATAACCGGATGCACCCACAACACCCCTTGCCAGTAT